>CAMGTS010000208.1 GCA_946062035.1 uncultured Bacteroidales bacterium | reverse complement strand
ATAGTTTTTATTTCCAAAAGAGCAAAATTTTTAGCGCATAAATGCTGCATAGGGAATATGTATGACTCTCTTCTCGAAAAAGAATTCATCGTCGAACATCTTGTCTATATCGTAAACCCCGATTTTTTCAAACTTAATACGGCATTTTACAGCAGCCTCCCTAAGCTCTTCTTCAAGTGCGCCGCCAATTCCGGTCGCCCCGCCTTTCAGATAGTAAATCCCTTTGGTAAATCTCCCTTTGACCCACGGAATGAAGTTCTCCATTCTGGTTACCGCCCTCGATACCACCGCCTCACATCGTGCTTCGCCGAAATATTCTCTGAGATCGGTCTCTTCCGCCCTTGCCTTGATAGCGATTACATTTTCGAGTCCGAGGCTTTCGCTGATACTGCTTGCTACCGTTATCTTCTTACCGATCGAATCCACAAGCAGGAAGCGGCTTGCAGGGTAAAGTATGGCCAGAGGTATGCCTGGGAAACCACCTCCCGTTCCGATATCCATGACTGTAGCGGGAACGTAATTCTCTTGTTTCCAGACTTTTGCGATAGCAAGTGAATGGAGGACATGGTGAAGATAGAGCTTGTCTATATCCGCCCTGCTGATTACATTGATTTTGTCGTTCCATTCTTTATACAGAGGGAACAACGCCTCAATCTGTCTGAGCTGGACCGTAGTCAGATCAGGAAAATATTTTGAAATCAGTTCAACCATTTTTCTTTCCTCCGAGGGATTTTTTAATTCGTCTTTGGGCGATAGGGTGGTCTTTTATCATTTTAGCGAACTCATCTTTTGCCCTCTTTATCCGGACTTTTGCATTGGCGACCGTGATATTCAGCTCTTTGGCTATTTCCACATAACCGTATTCCTCTACGCCGTACAGCATTATCGCATCATATAGGGCCGGAGGCAGTTTTTTCAATGCGTCGAGTACGCTCTGGGTCCCCTCGCTGATAATCATGTCATCTTCCGGATTAGCCATTACAGGTGTGTTTGCGCCAATTTCAAAATGCGCCTCCGAGTCGATAGTCTTGTCCTCTAATATCTTTTTCGCCCTGCGGTATGCGTCGGTAACATTATTCTCTGCGATGGTCAGTATCCAAGTCTTGAATGAGGCCGGTCTGCCTGACTTTTTGTTGATGTTCTCCTCCGGCCTGAAATTTCTGATACTTTCAAACGCCTTGATGAAAGTCTGTTGCAGAAGGTCGTCTATATCAGCCTCTTCCAATCCTTTCCGCTGAGATACAAGTGCTCTGATGAGTTGTTGTACAGCCTCTTTATGACGGTCGTACAGGGTCGTGAAGGCTTTTTGGTTGCCCTCCTTGGCCTTGGCGAGAAGTCCTTTCTCGTCATATTTCAGGCATCTTTTGGTGATGATCTCGTCAGATGTCGGTTTAGTGTGCTTCAAGCCAGTTTTCTCCATATCCGCATTCAGCTATAAGTTTGACTTTAAGGTTCGCCACGCTCTCCATCTCTTCCTTGGCGATGGCAAGTACAGCCTCTTTTTCGTCGGCTGTGACATCGAAAACGAGTTCGTCGTGGACTTGGAGTACCATTCTGCTCTTGAGATTCTCTTTCTCTATCCTCGATGCCACGTTCAGCATCGCTATCTTTATTATGTCCGCGGCGCTACCCTGCAACGGAGCGTTGATCGCATTGCGTTCGTTGAATTTCCTGACATTCGAGTTACGGGAGTTTATATCCTTGAGGTAACGCCTTCTGCCATATAATGTCTCTACATATCCTGTGCTGTGCGCCCTCTCTATAGCCGTTGATATGTAATTACTTACACCAGGATATGTCTTGAAGTAGGCATCGATGAATTCCTTGGCCTCCCTTACTCCGATCTCCATCCTTTCTGCAAGGCCGAAAGCGGATATTCCGTAGATGATACCGAAATTGACAGTCTTGGCCTTGCGACGCTCTTCGTCCGTAACTTGCTCGATATCAACTCCGAATAATTTGGCTGCTGTAGCTGCGTGAACATCTTTGCCGCTTTCGAACGCCTCTATCAGGTTAGTGTCACCGCTCATGTGTGCCATCAGTCTCAGTTCGATCTGCGAATAGTCAGCGGAAATGATATATCCATCTGGTGTTGAAGGGACAAACGCCTTTCTGATTTCTCTTCCACGTTCCGTCCTTATAGGGATGTTCTGCAAATTCGGATTGTTCGAACTTAATCTGCCTGTCGCCGTAAGCGCCTGATTGAAAGTGGTATGTACCTTTCCGGTCTGTTTATCTATGATTTGAGGCAACGCATCTATATAGGTCGAGAGCAGTTTTTTCAGATTCCTGTACTCTAATATCTCTTTTATAATCGGATGGGTGTTTTCCAACGCTTTGAGCGTGGACTCGTCTGTCGGGTAATTCCCTCTTGCGCTTTTTTTGACCTTTGGGTCAACTTTCAGCTTCTCAAAAAGCAAAGTCCCTACCTGCTTTGGTGATGAAAGATTGATGTTATTGTCCCCCGCAAGCTCTTTGGCCTTTTTCTCTATTTCGTCCATCTGCGAGGTAAGTACCTTGCTTT
>CAMGTS010000207.1 GCA_946062035.1 uncultured Bacteroidales bacterium | reverse complement strand
GTTAATCTCTTTGCCACCTACGCGGATAAACTCCGTACCATTGCCTCCATCTATGTAGACACCTGTAAACCATAATGCGCAGAGCAGTATAAGTATCCCCCAGAATCTGAGTCCCAGGTATCTTCCTATGCGCCAGTCTCTTTCGCTGATAAGAAAAACTATTATCGAAATGACAGGCACTAAAAATCCTACAGCTCCCTTTGAGAATATCGCCAAAAAGACGAATACCGGGAGAAGGAGTGTATCTTTTTGATAGTTCGCGGATTCATGACTCTTTATGTGCGCCGCACGGTCTCTCGCCCCCTTTTTGTTAAGGTAGATTTTATGGAAGGTATAGAGAGACAGCACAATGAACATGCACATAAGCATATCCATTCTCAGGACCATAGAACTTGCAAGGAAATACGCTGTACTGAACAGCATAAGGGTAGCCGCACTCCGTTGTAAAGGGGTAAGCCTTTCTCCGGTCCACCTGTCCATGACGAACGCGATGACGATGGCCGGTACAAACGACAGTAGGGTAAGCAAAAACATATAGTGTCTGCCTGCTATCATTTTCATTAATGACGCGAACCAGAAGTAGAGCGGCGGTTTGTCAGCGTAAGGAACTGAGTGATCGCTCATGGCGAAAGGATGTGCGCCATCGATCATTTCGTCGACAATATTCAAGTATCGCAACTCATTGCTCGGGGTATAATCTCTTGCGAGCATCACCGGCAGCAACGCTATAGTGATGAAGATGATTATTACAATTGTCGTTGTCCGTTTCATTTCTGTTTTTTATTGTTTTTATGGATAATCATAAGATTTCTCGAATACGAAATAAAGCCGACCGATTGTCCGAGTGCAAGGACGGGGTCTAACCTTATTACCGCATACGAGACAATGATTGCCGAGCCGATAAGACTTATAATCCAAAAACCTGCGGGGAGCTTGCTTTCGTTGCGTTTGTTGGAGTATATGAACTGATAGATGAATCTTACCGTGAAGATAATCTGTCCTAAAGAGCCGTAAATTATGAGCAACGATGGTATTTTCTCATTGAAAAGGCATTGAGCCTTGAATTGTTCCCAATCCGAAATGATATACCCTATGCCTATGACGGGTGTGATAATCAGTACGGTCACTAAAATCCAAATCCAACTGCCGCTCTTTTGCGGGCTGAACGCTCCTTTCGCTTTCAGATTCCAGATGTAGATATAGTACGATATCACTTGCCCGAGCATGATGGCAAAATCATCTTTCAAAAAACCATATATGAAAAACAAGTAGGAACCTGCGAGGCTGAATACCCAGAACAACATCGGGGAGACAACCCTTTTCTCTTTTTCGGAAATAATCCATTGGATAAGAATCCTTGCGGAGAAAAAGCCTTGAGCCAAAAAACCTAAGGCAAGTACTAACCATTGATCTATAGTGTGTTCCATCCTTGCAAAAAATCACTTCGTGTGCGATCCGCTGCGCCTCTATCGCTTTCGGATTCAGCTTAAATTCTCTTTACCGACAGAGTAGTTGATATACCTCTTTTTCATCCATCTGTAGGCGAAGCAGTCTTTCATCGGGCCTATAAGTCTGTTCCAGACATTATACTTGGAAACACCCGCTGTTCTCGGAAAATGTCTGACAGGAATCTGCATCATCTTCCCACCATCCTGAAGCTGTATCAGAGCCGGAAAAAACCTGTGCATCCCTGTAAACATAGGTACACGTTTGGCGTATGAGGTCTGTAATATCTTCAGCGGACATCCGGTATCGGTCGCACCATCATGAGTGAACATTTTTCTGAATCCGTTGGCGAACTTACTTTGGAAGTTTTTCCATGCGGAATCCTTTCTGTTCGCCCTGATTCCCATCACTAACGGATACTCCTCAGCATGAGGCAGCAACAGATTGAAATCCTCAGGGGTAGTCTGAAGATCCGCATCGATATATCCGACAAATTGAGAGAATGTGTTGTCAAATCCTGCCTTTATCGCACCGCTAAGACCGGTTCTGCGGGCAAGCGACAGATAGTAGAAACGCTCTCTTTGCGAACACTCCTTTTGAATCAGCTTCAGTGAGTTATCATCAGAACAATCGTTGACGAACAGTACGCATACCGAAGGTTCGACAGAAATCTTCATAAAATCAGCAAGGGCTTTCGCCAACCTTTCAATATTTCCCTCCTCATTGTAGACAGGAGATATAATCGTGAACTTATATTGTGCAGTTTTATTCATATCATGCAAATTTAAGAAATCATAGCGTTTCTTACATGCAATAAAAAAGGCGACTATAAAAGTCGCCTTAAGTGTCGCAATAACTAAGATTATTTCTTTGCAGGAGCTTTCTTAGCAGCCTCAACAGACTCTTTTCTGAACTCTTTCATGAGCTTGCTGATTTCCAAAGCAGCCTTTCTTGCGCGTGTTCCAGCAGCCTTATTACCTTTAACTACCTGAGCTTCAGCGTCTTTGTTGAAAGCGTCGATCTGCTCCTGAATTTTTTCCAATAATTTTTTCATTTGATTTGTGTTTAGTTTAACGTTTATTCTAATGCTAAGATA
>CAMGTS010000206.1 GCA_946062035.1 uncultured Bacteroidales bacterium | reverse complement strand
TTTGGCCACACCGAGGACTTCATAATAATCTCTCTTTTCTGCCATTTTACAATCTCCTTGTAATCAATTATACACCCACAACCACTTTTGCGAATCTTATGACTTTTTCGCCAAGCTTGTAGCCCTTTTGGACGCAATCGACGATTTTGCCCTTAAGACCTTCTTCTGGTGCGGGTATTTGCGCCACAGCCTCATGAATGTCGGTATCTAATTCTTTCCCCACTGCCTCTATTTCCGATACCCCACGGCTTTTCAGCAAATCCACCAACTTCTTATATATCAGGTTCGTGCCCTCTTTTGCGGCATCGGAATCTGTACTCTCCTCCAAAGCTTTTACCGCTCTCTCGAAATCATCGATTATAGGAAGAAGCGACTTAATGACACTTTCACTGGCAGTTTCAATCAAATCCAACTTCTCCTTAGAAACCCTGCGACGATAGTTGTCGAACTCCGCCGAAAGGCGCAGATATCTGTCTTTCTGTTCCTCCAGCTCACGCTTCATCTTATCCGCCTCTGATTCCTGTTTTTCGGAATCATCAGCTTTTCCGTCACTCTGCGCACACTTTTGCTCCTCCTGCTGACCGGACTGATTCGCATTATTCCGCTTCTCCGCTTCAGCGGATTCTACCTGTTCTTTCTTCTCTTTATTATCTTTCTTGCTCATATCTAATTTGTTCTAAAAGCCGCCTGCCTGGCAGCCGCGCAAACATAAGCAATTTTTTTGCCACTCCATTATGTTGCGAAAAATGGACATTTTGGCATATACGGCCCTCAAATAGCTTATATTTGCCGCCGATACGCAGACAATCCTCACGATATGGAGACAATTTTTGACAGTATTCAGACTTTTTTGTCGACGACTCCTTTTACAGACTACAGAATCGTTATCATACTTATAGCAGTTGGGGCTATAGTAGGATTCATCAATACGGTAGCGGGTATGGCGACAGCAATGACCTACGGACTCTTCATGATGATGGGGATGCCTATCAATGTCGCCAACGGCACGACAAGGGTAGGAGTGCTGCTGCAGTTCATCACAAGCTCCGTGATATTCAAGAAGAAAGGTTATTTGGATGTTAAGACGGGTTGGAAGGTCGGAATTCCGGTCGGCATAGGCGCTATCTTCGGGGCTTTGCTTGCCGCCATCCTCAGCGTACATATCATCGAGGTAATCATGGCTGTCGTGCTGCCTGTCATGTCGGTACTGCTGTTTGTCGACACGAAAAAGGACAAATTCAAAAGAGGGGCGGTAAAAAGTCCTGTCTTCAAATGGTGGAATTTTATAGCATTCACAGTTATAGGTGTTTACGGAGGATTCACGCATTCAGGCGTGGGGCTTCTGATCATGTTCGGATGCTTCTTCATGCTCGGCTTGGATCTGATCCACTCTAACGCCTTGAAACAGTTTGCGGTAAGCATCTACACCCCGCTTGCGCTTATAGTGTTCATAATCTACGGACAGGTCAACTGGGGGGTCGCTATGATTTATGCGATTGGCAATATAATCGGCGGAGTTACAGGTTCATACGCCTCAATAAAGGGCGGTGAGAAGTTCATCAAGGTCTTTGTTACGACCATCATTATCCTCATGTCAACAATGCTGATTATAAAGAATCTGCGATAGACACCCAAAACATCGGAGAGAAGTTTCCCGCGGACAGAAATCATCCGCATAACAATCTTGTCAGCAAGCGGAAAGAGCAGACTTGCCTAACCGAGAATCCTCAGCTCACTCAAAGCTTTGAGTATCCCATCGTTATCGACAGTATCAGTCAGATAGTCTGAAGCATTGGCGACATCCTCCGTTGCGTTGCCCATCGCTACAGAGAGTGCGGTATGCCTAAGCATCGGGATATCGTTTCCGCCGTCTCCGAAAGAGAGGGATTGCGAAAGATCAAGACCGAAATGCTCCAACATCCGGTCGATTCCATAACCTTTGTCCGTACCTTTCTGATTGACATCTGCAAAAAGCGGATGCCATGATGCCGCCTCACATTCAGGAATAAACTTCATTACCTCGTCCAATTCCTTGCCGAACAAATAGATACATAGCTGATATATCTTATGTCGCAAAATCTCCTCAAGCGGAGTCACAGGCGGAGGGGCGACAGCGACCTCTTCGGCGATTTTCAACGCGACATCTGACGGTGCATTGAGATAATAATTTTCAGCCCCCATAAAAGAGACATGGAAACTTGGGAGATCCTTGCGTTCAAGCCTTTGCTTAATAGCAAGCAACTGGCTTTCCGGAAGAGGACGATCCGCTATCAGACGAAGCTTACGTGAACCGACCTCGACTGGCTCTACTCCTTCAATCGCATCTTTTTCTGTATAAGGCACATAGCAGGTCGCACCATTGTTGGCTATAAAACCGTCAAAATCAACCCCATCCAACACTTCTGTCATTTTCACCATCCTGCCTGTGCATACAAACACCTTTATGCCCTTAGCTCTCAATGCATCAAGAACCTGCAGGTTGTTCGGATGGATTTTATGCGTCTTGAATGAAAACAACGTGCCGTCTATATTAAAAAACACAGCTTTGATTT
>CAMGTS010000205.1 GCA_946062035.1 uncultured Bacteroidales bacterium | reverse complement strand
GAACAGACGTTCCGGAGGCCGGGACTACCTTGTCATCAATGACAATATTGACAAAATAGGATTTAAGATGTCAAAGTGCTGCAACCCTATTTTCGGTGATGACGTTTTCGGATTTGTAACCTCTACAGGAAATATCAGTATTCACAGAATGTCGTGCCCTAATGCGGAACGTCTGCTGACTCAGTACCCATACCGCATCCAAAAAGTCAGATGGCGTCAGCTTTCAACGACAACCCAGTTCCAGACAGGCATCAAAGTCATAGGGACAGGAGATGCGAGCATAAGCAATCAGATAATGGAATGTGTTGTAGCTCAAGGAGCTTCCGTCAGGGCGTTCAGGATTTCAGAAAGAAAAAAATCAAAGATGGAATTCGTCGCCGAATTAGAGATATCTGTCGGCAACAACTCACATCTTGACAAGGTAATATCCGCCCTGAAGAAAATCCGTGAGGTAACTACGGTACTCAGAACAAATTAAGCGTAAGCAGGAGAAAACTACAGTTCACTCTCGACAAAGGATTGTCCCTTGATTATTACAGCCGATATCGGTCTGTGATCTGATGCTACACTCTCCGGCTGAACCCAAGATGCTAAGCCATATTTTCCTTTGACAAAATTCTTCAGGATCTTCTGCCCCGGCTTGTTCTTGAGAATCATGATATAGTCCAGAGTCCTATCGGGTTCATTAGCGGGAAATGTCTTTCCAAGGCCGCTCAGAAACTCGAAAGAACCTGTAAATAAGCCAATTGTAGAAGAGCGTGGCGTATCATTAAAATCGCCGCATAGGAAAAGGGGCTTTTTTGATTTACCCGCCGTTTCCATCAGCTTCTCACTTATGATGGCAATGGCCTCGGCACGACTCTCGTCTGTCAAAGAGAGATGCGTTACGCAAAAGAAATAATCTTTGAATTCGGCCACAAGCATAGCTCGTTTTTCCTCAGCTCCCGGAAGGGGTATGTTGATATAGCTCAGTGGTTTCTCCCTACTGATAATAGCATTGCCGTACCTTCCTCCGTCGAAATCAATCGCCGGTCCGAAAAGCCAGTATTCCATACCGGCGGCTTTGGCTATCCTTTCTACGGAATTAACTCTGCCGCTGCGTATCCAACAACTGTCAATCTCCTGAAGTCCTGCGACATCCGGCTGCATTTCCGCTATAACCTTCCCGATTCTCTCATAGTCAACCTTTTTATCAAGACCTGCAGAATGATGGATGTTATACGACACTATACTGATAATGTGGTCCGACGGATTTTCCGCTTTCATGACAATCTTCTGGGCGAACGCCTGCGAAGCGAAAAGCATTATGGCAGACACACATAAAAGATGTTTTATATTCCTGATTTTCATAAGTTTATAATATTTATTATTCAAGCCAATGTGACCAGCGGGGATCTTTAGCAAGTTCTACAGGGGTTCCGGTAAAAACTATCTCACCGCCCTTGTCACCGCTGTCCGGGCCGAGATCTATTATCCAGTCTGCGGATTTTATCACATCCACATTATGCTCAACAACAACCACCGTATTGCCCGCATCCACAAGGGCGTCGAACGCTTCAAGCAGTTTCTTTATATCATTGAAGTGAAGTCCCGTAGTAGGCTCGTCAAATATGAAAAAGCGTCCGCCGTCTTCCGCACTTCCGGCCTTGCTCAGAAACTGGGCGAGCATGATTCTCTGGCTCTCGCCTCCGCTGAGCGTACTGCAACTCTGACCAAGTTTGACATATCCCAAGCCAACCCTTTGCAATATATTCAGCCCCGCTACAACTTTTTGCGCCGCAGTCTCTTTTCTCTGACCGAAAAATTCGACCGCCTCATCCACGGACATATCCAACACCTCGCTTATATTCTTTCCATGATATTTGACTTCGAGGATATCCGCCTTGAACCTTTTGCCTCCGCACTCTTCGCACACCATCTTCACATCCGCCATAAACTGCATAGGGACAGTAATATAGCCATCGCCCAAACATACAGGACAACGCCCGCCGTCCATATTGAAAGAGAAGAAAGAATTGGTATATCCATTCAATTTGGCATAAGGCTGGTCGGAAAACAACTTCCTTATATCATCATATATCTTCAGATAAGTGACCGGATTGGAACGTCCTGACTTGCCCATTGGGTTCTGATCAACATATTCCACACCTTTCAATCTCGAAAGATCTCCCGAAAGCCCTCTATATGCTCCGGGGGATTTTGCGACCATCTGAAAATGACGGCACAAGGCAGGGTACAGGACATCTCCCACCAACGAAGACTTACCGCTTCCACTCACCCCCGTAACAACAGTAAACGCCTTCAAAGGGAACTCCGCCGTTATATTTTTGAGATTATGCTCCATCGCCCCCTCTACCTTGATAGAATACGCCCATCCTCTTGGAGCATGCCCGGGCGTTACCTTTCTAATCCCTGTCAGATAGTCTATAGTCAAAGATCCGCCCTTGTTGGCGAAATCGGCTTTAGGATCATGCACAGGAAGCCCCTGATAAACGACCTCACCTCCGAACGCACCCGCAAGCGGCCCTATATCAATAAGATAGTCAGCCGCACGGATTATATCCGCATCATGTTCGACTATGACTATGGTAT
>CAMGTS010000204.1 GCA_946062035.1 uncultured Bacteroidales bacterium | reverse complement strand
TAATCTAAAAATGGATATGAACATGAATAGCAACGCACTTATAACCGCTGTTAAATCAGCACTCCCTTCACTTGGAAATAACATAACCTATAATCAGGTCGCCAAAATGTTCCTGACCCCAGGTTACACATCTGCTGCCGGGAACACTTATCAAGAAGGTCTAAGGCTGTCCAAATATCTGGCAATCAACTTCAGCATTGGACATGGCTATTACTACACCTTCCTGAATGGCATACGTCTTTACATCTGGGACGGACAGAAGCCAAAACTGGTAAAAGAGCGTTTTTTCAGTAGCTATGTCTGGAGTGAGGAGGGCGCCAGGTCCGAGACGGCTAAAATGCTGAAGGAGTACCTTGCCAGTTCTTGTAGGCTGCTCGGGTTGGGCAATCCGACCGACTCTGAGTTAACCCGGCTCTCCGAGGTCCTGGTTGGTGAGACAGCCAAGACAACACAACTCATAGGCTGCGGACATTAGCGGCCTCACGTACTTTTAACAATCATAAACCATTAAAATACTCAGAACAACCATGAACTCAAATATCACGAACCTTACTTTCGATTCAAGCAACCGCGAAATGTGCTACGCCTACGATTTGATCTCTAAGACCAATAAAAGCTTCTTTCTGACAGGAAGGGCAGGCACCGGCAAGACCACATTCCTCAAGAATGTGCAGGAAAGCGTAAGCAAGAACTTCATCGTGCTGGCTCCTTCCGGGGTGGCTGCGATTCACGCTGGAGGGCAGACAATCCACTCATTCTTTGGTTTGGACCTTGGTGTGCAGGGGCCACGTAGCTACGGAAGTATGAATTCCGATAAAATCGCACTGGTACAGAACGTTGATACCATAATAATCGATGAGGTGTCAATGGTCCGTTGTGACATTATGGATGCTGTTGATCGGATGTTGAGGCATTGCCGTCATTCATGTCTTCCGTTCGGTGGGGTACAAATGGTGCTTGTGGGAGATATATTCCAGTTGCCTCCAGTTGTTACACAGGAAGATTTCAAGACACTGCGCCGTATTTACGATTCTGACTATATGTTCTTCTATAAGGCACGTTGTGTCGAAAACAACCCTCTACCAAAGATTGAGTTTCAGAAGATCTACCGGCAAAATGACCTGCGTTTCATCGAGATTCTGGATCACTTCCGGATGGGGAGAGTCGGCCTGAATGATCTGGAAGAGATTAACTCGCATGTCGCATCTGATGATTCGGAGGAAGATTCAAGCGAAATGAGAATCACATTGACGACATTCCGCAAAGATGCGAAGATCATTAACGACACACGTCTGATGGAAATTGACAAGGAAGAGTTCTCATTCGATGCAATATACGATGGCAAGGCCGAAAGGCTTAGAGACGTTGTGGAGGACAACTTGATCCTAAAGGAAGGTGCACAAGTTATGTTTCTCCGCAACGATGATCTCGGTCGGTGGGCAAACGGGACAATAGCTAAAGTCTCTTTTGTCGATGAAAACAGCATCTCGGTCATTCTTGACAATGGATCTGAAGAGGTTGTATGTCGTGAGACATGGGAAGCTTATGAATACGAGTACGACGAGAAGGCCAAAGTTTGTACGAAGAAAGTGGTCGGTCAGGTTACACAATTTCCTCTTCGTCTCGCTTGGGCAATTACGATTCACAAAAGTCAGTCGCTGACATTCGACAAAGTTGCCATTGACTTCGGTAGGGGAGCGTTTTCCTGTGGACAAGCATACGTTGCGCTCAGCCGATGCAGATCACTCGAAGGGTTGCGGCTTGTACGACGAATCGGGCTTAATTCAATCAGGGTCTCTCATGATGCTCTGTTGTTCGCATCCACCTACAACGACGAGAAAGTCATATCTGCTGAACTTTCCATCGGAGAGGCTGTAAATGAGTATGAGCGCAAGGGCGACTATGATGGCGCCGCCACTACGTTGTTCTCTATGTGCGACATTGAAGCTCATAGCGGCAATGTTCTCTATGCTTACGATCTTATGAACCGAGCGATGTCATATCTGGCTGATGACACATGTCTGTTTGGGCAGGACTGGAAGGTTATACCGAACGATAGCAAAGAAAGTGTCTTGCTGAACGCAGCTGGCCTATTATATTCGGAAAGAACTGATGAGGCTATAAGATTGCTGATCTCAACGGTTTCGGCATCGGACTGTAACTTTAACGGCATCTACCTATTGGCAAGGGCACTTGAGCTGAAGAAAGATTGGGATACAGTCGAGGCGCTTTACAATCAGATGATTGAGATTTATCGAACCACTATCGACAATGGCCTTGACTCGGCTGCTTTCCGCAAGTTCAAGTATCGCCTTGCGGTGCTTAACGAGTCACACTATGGAGATCCCGGTGTCGAGATCATGGTGAGACTGATCGTTGAGAATCCGCGCTACGACAAGTATCATACCGACCTGCGCTGGATACTCCAAAAGCGCTGCTCAGAACAGAAAGCGGTTTCAGAAGAGGCAAATCCGCTTATTGCGGCGTTGTTGGACAAAAATATCTCGAGGGATGATTTCCTTTCGGCAATACGGAGAGAACGTCATGGCAAATCAGTGGTGTGGAGAACTTATCTTCAGTATATCAGCCAATTGAAAATTCATTCTATTAAGT
>CAMGTS010000203.1 GCA_946062035.1 uncultured Bacteroidales bacterium | reverse complement strand
TAACGTTGCACAGCGTGCCATGCGAAAGCTGATGGACAGGGCTGAAGCTTTGGCTTGCGGAGATTCTGCCTCTGGTTATCCTGGCAACGCCTCTCTGTTGACAGGTATAATGCAACTCGGTGAGGATGCTCTTTACAGTACGAGTTCTCCATATATGGATGACCAACTTTATCTGCCGATATTGGAGGGGATTCTTGATTCGAAATACCTTCCGGACAGTATCAAGATTTCGTATAGATACGCTCATAGAATAGCGTCTCTCAACAAAATCGGCACTAAAGCCAATAACATACAATATGCCACGGCGGTAGGAGCGCCTTTGAGGAATCTGTACGACATTAATGCAGAGTATACTCTGATCTATTTCAACAATCCGGACTGTGAGAGCTGTCGCAACTCTCTTGACGCTATGAGGCGTAATGAAATTCTCGTAAATTTCATTGGACGCGGCAGATTAAAAGTTCTCTCCATATATCCGGATAATGACTTGAAGTTGTGGGAAAAGGAGAGAGCCGATTTCCCTTCCGACTGGATATACGCCTATGACCCGAACGGGGAGCTAAACAAGAATACAATCTATATACTTCGTTCTATACCAAGCTGTTATTTGCTTGACAGGGATAAAAACATAATACTCAAAGACGCAAACGTTGACAGGGTCATAAACGAACTATACAATCGCTATTAATGGTCAGGAAATATATTTAGCCTACAAGCCAGACAAGAGCGTGGTCCTCAAAGATTTCGTATCTCAGGTCGAAATCTTCTACATTCTCTTCGTCCTGTTCTCCGGAAAGCTGGTCGCTGTATTTGAACGAAGCCTCCAATTCTCCATCTTCACGGACATTAAAATGTTCAATTTCAATATCTTCAGCGAAGTTGACGGCAAAACGACCCATGCGTTTGTAAAGAGCTTCTTTTGCACACCAGTAAAGCGCAAGCTGAGTGTTGCGCTCCTGAACTTTTTCGTCATCTTCCGCATCTTCCTCATCTAATTTGATAAGGTCATCCTTCTCCTCCTCGCTGAGGGCCTTTTTCTCGACAGCGGAAAAGTCTCTCTTAACGCTCTCTATATCAATACCTACATCTTTTGTCGGATGAAGAATGACGGCTGAGAACATAGTAGTATGAGTGATGCTGATATGGGTTCCGTCGTTCTCGATATACGGGCTGCCTGTTTCGTGGTGACCGAGCTGTACGGTACGTCCGAGCATCTCCCTGAGAAGTGCAAGGACAGAGAGTTTTTCCCTCCTGTGCTGCTCACTCCTGTAGAGGGCGATTTCCTGAAGAACCTCTTCCGGAAGATCCAAGGATCGCTGAAGCTCCTCTTCGCTTTCTTCAATTCTCCAGACGCCTAATGTTGCGCCGTTTTTCAGTTTCTTTTGAATGTAAAGTGCCATTTATGTAGTCCGTTATCCGGTTATTTATTCTTTTTTACGCTTTCCAACGCAGCTTCGATGGCTGCCTCACTCTTGTCGCTCTCATCGGTAATATCTCCGATAATCTCCTCCAGAATATCCTCTAAGGTGACGATGCCGTCCATTCCTCCGTATTCATCGACGACAATCGCAAGGTGAAGTTTCTTTGCCCTGAATTGCTCCAAAAGGTCTACGATTTTCATAGAACCCGGAACAAAATAAGCCTCTCTGATATGGTGCCTCCAATCAAAAACCCTCTTCTCACCGTTCTCATGTCCGCTATTTTTTTGCTCAGCCTTGTTTACAATATAAGGGAGCATATCTTTTATGTAGAGGAACCCGCGGATATCATCTAAATTATCTTTGAAAACCGGAAGTCGGGAATATCCGCACTTGCTGGCGATTTCGATAACTTCATCGTTGCTCATGGACATCTCCAATGTGACGACATCCACACGTGGTTTCATAATCTGCGCGACATTCTTTTTAGGGAGGTCAAGGACTCTTTTCAAGAATTGTTTGCGCTTCGGATCTTCTGGGATAGCCATCTCCACCGCACCGTTCAAATATTTGTAGGCATCTTCACCGTCTTCTTCGGTATTTCCCTTGTTGATTTTGAACTTGTCGACTATTTTCTCAATGAGACCGTCCGCCGGAATGGTGAAATTCTTCAGGATGGAGAGGCTCCTGCTTGTCATTCTTGCGAACGATACGGGATTTTTTGTGCCAACCAACTTCGGAATGGCTTCTCCGAACAATACGAGTAGGAATGTTACTACGACAGTACAGATCACGAACTCTAAGACCGGGTGGCCGGAAAAATCAAACAATCTGCTCATCAATGCGTTGGAGAGCATTACGATAAGGATGTTCACAAGATTGTTGGCCTGTAGGATGATTCCGAGAAGTCTGTTAGGGGTTGAAAGGAGTCTGATGACTCTTTTGCTGCCGTTGTCTTCGTTATCCTTAAGAGTTTGGGTTTCTTTTGGAGACAGAGAAAAAAACGCAGCCTCACTGCCGCTCATAAGGGCGGAGCAAAATAACAGGAGCACAATACATAGCCCCATAAAAACATTTTCCTGAGCAGTGCTGAATAGAAGTATTAAGCAATAACTGGGAGGTTCCAAATCTGATAATCTTTGTGTTAAGCGTGGCAAATATAGCGAAAGTCGAAAGCAAAAAAAAGTTCCGACAATTTTTCTGCTGAGAC
>CAMGTS010000202.1 GCA_946062035.1 uncultured Bacteroidales bacterium | reverse complement strand
AGACATGGCTTTGAGGAAAGCACCACACCTCATTGTCAAGCAACGCCGCCCGCCAGCAGAAATCTATCTCCTCCATATGAGCGAAGAACTTTTCTTCCAATCCTCCGAGGCGGTGCCATAATCCGCTTCTTACAACCATGCAGGCTCCTGAAGCCCATAGAATTTTTATAGGAGTTTCATATTGTCCTTTATCCTCTTCTACAGATGAAAGGATTCTGCCTCTGCAAAAAGGGAAACCGAATCTATCCAAAAATCCCCCGCATGCTCCCGCATACTCAAAATGTGTCTTTTCCCTGAGAGACAGGATTTTAGGCTGACATATCCCAACTTCGGGATGAGTTTCCATAAATTCGACAAGAGGCTCTATCCACCCTTTTGGAGTCATTACATCAGAATTCAGAAGTATGTAATAATCGTATTTTACATCCCACTTGGCGATTATATCGAAAGCCCTGTCATATCCTCCCGTAAATCCCCAGTTCTTGTCTAACTGAATCCATAGAGGAGCCTTATCCTGAGCGGGCCGCTTTTGAAACGATATCACGACCTCACGGCTTTCATCGGTTGAACCATTGTCCGCCACAATTATATCGGCATATTCAGGCGAGCCGGATAAAACTGAAGGCAAGTACTTTTCTAAAAAGGACTTGCCATTCCAGTTCAATATCACTACTGCAACTTTCATGTTGCATTAATTATTTATGCGTTGGTAACTTTCTCCAACCACTTTACCATTCCGAACATCACGCCCATTGAGAGTGCGCAGAGGAGCAAGAATACGCCCCAGCACTGCCACAAAGGCATGACATTATACATCTTAGGACCCAAGAACAAGAAGAGGTTGCCTATGGCGGTAGCACCTAACCACAAGCCCTGGCAAAGACCCAAAAGGTTCTTAGGAGCTACCTTTGACACGAATGAGAGTCCGAGTGGAGAAATGAACAATTCCGCGACTGTAAGGAAGAAGTAGAGCACAAACAACACCCAAGGTCCGGCTTTCATTTCTGCCTGGGCAGCGACACCCTGAGCAAGGAAGTCGTTTGCTGACGGATATCCGGCCTTCCAAGAGAACAATGCGAGGAACAAGTATGCAAGACCTGCGATACCCATACCGAAAGCGATCTTCTTAGGGGTAGAAACGTGTATGCCTTTCCTGCCCAAGAGACCGAAGAACCACATGATTACAGGGGTAAGGACAATTACATAGAACGGATTGAGAGCCTGCCAGATTTCAGGTACGACAGATTCGGTCGTAACGAAATCTCTTGCGAAGAACGAGAGCGACTGACCATTCTGATGGAACGAGAACCAGAAGAAGATTACAATGCCGAGAACAGCGAACAAAGCGTACATTCTCTGTTTGATCTCTTTAGCCATAGCGGCCTTCTCCTCTGCTGTGTAATTTACGACAGCCTTAGCCTCTTTCTTACCCGGAGTCGGGAATATCTTCTTGGTTGCGAGGAAGATAAAGAGAGAGATAAGCATTGCTGCGACAGATGCGATGAAAGAGTAGTGTATTCCTGTGTTGAATACATCAAGATACTGGATGCTGAATTCTGTAGCCGCCTCAACAGTCTGAGGGACAGCGTCAGTGCCCTCTAATATAGCCTTTGTAGCCTTTGTAGCCTCGTCAGCGAAGTTTGCGGGAATAGTGTTGGTATTAATTATCTCATGACAAAGCTTAGGAAGCTGAGAATTGTAGAAGAACCCGTGAGCCTTGAGCCACCAGCTTCTAAGAAGCGGAGCGACGAAAGGCGCAATAAGACCTCCGATATTGATAAACACGTAGAATATCTGGAATCCAGAGTCTCTCTTGCCTTTTGCAATCGCCAATGCCTCAGGGCCTTGTTTAGCGGCGTCAGCCTCGAAGTTGTCGTACATCTGACCGACGATAGCCTGCAAGTTGCCTTTGAAGAGGCCGTTACCGAACGCAATCAGGAACAACGCACCGCAAGTAAGGGTAAGAAGCCATGATTTGTTTTCCGGAGTAGCGAGAATCGGAATAGAAAGGAGGATATAGCCTGAAGCCATGACAATCAATCCTTTCTGGATAGTTCCTTTATAGTTCATCGTGCGGTCAGCGATCAAACCGCCGACCAAACTCAATACATATATACCAGAGTAGAATATTGAGTAAATCAGACCGCTCTGAGTATCAGAAAGTCCGAACTTCGAACACAGGAAGAGAGCAAGAACGGCGTTCATTATGTAGTAGCCGAAACGCTCGCCCATGTTACTGAGGGCCGCCGCAAGCAAACCCTTAGGATGATTCTTGAACATATTTGTTGGTTTTGATTATTAGTTTTTCTGAGCAAAGATAGCAAAAGTTGAGAGCAGAGTTCAAAGAAATTAAGAGATGCGAAGGATTTGGAGCGAAAGGCGATGCAAGCTCGCTTGCGAGAAGCCTTTTGCGACAAAGACTTAGGCAGAGTTCAGTTTGCTGAACTATGCCGAGACGCATCTCTATCTGCCGCCAACCGGCGGAACATAGCAAAAGTTGAGAGCGCAGTTCAGTTTGCTGAACTATGCCGAGACGCATCTCTATCTGCCGCCAACCGGCGGAACATAGCAAAAGTTGAGAGCGCAGTTCAGTTTGCTGAACTATGCCGAGACGCATCTCTATCTGCCGCCAACCGGCGG
>CAMGTS010000201.1 GCA_946062035.1 uncultured Bacteroidales bacterium | reverse complement strand
TCGGTTTGCAAATTATTGTATACTCTTTACGACCTCTACAAGCAGATCGGTAAACTTATCAAGGCTCGCAAGATTGAGTTTCTCGCCTGGCGCATGGACACCTCTAAGGGTCGGTCCGAATGAAATCATATCCATCTCCGGGAACTTCAGACTGAACAGGCCACACTCCAATCCTGCAGGCGTAACGATTACCTTAGCCTCTGTTCCGAACAGTTTCTTATATGATTTCTTGCAGAGCTCCAATATCGGAGAATTCAAAGACGGAATCCAACCAGGATACTCCCCTTCGTGGGTAACCTTAGCCCCTGCAAGCGCCCAACAAGCCTCCATCTGTTGAGCCATCCAACGGCGTTCGCTGACAACCGCGCTCCTTTGGCTTGAACCGATTACGATTTTGTTGCCAGGCTGCATCTTGACGGATGCGAAATTTGTAGAAATCTCCACAAGTCCCGGAATCTTATCGCTGAGCTTGTAATATCCATGAGGAGATGCAACAGCCGCATAAATCAACGCCGCAGCCGTATTACGATCTACAGCTTTCTTATTGCACTCGACAGGGAGCATCTCGAATTTCACCTCTGGATCAGGAATAGAGAACTCATCTTTAACCTCAGCCTCGACAGCCTTAAAAATCTTTGTTACTGAAGCCTTAGCACTCTTAGGGAAGCCGACAACCGCATAAGCCTCACGGGCGATGGCGTTTCTCTTGTTACCTCCGTCTATCTCATAAAGTTCAATATCATGCTTGTCCATGATCTTATAAAGGAGACGGGCCAACTGCTGGTTTGCGTTGACTCTATTCTTATTGATATCGTCTCCGCTATGGCCGCCCATGCTGCCGAATACCCTGAACTTATATTTCAAATAAGACTTGGTCTGAGGGACAGCCGTATATTTGAAAATAGCGGTGGTGTCGATTCCGCCTGAACATCCGATACAAAGCTCACCCTCTTCCTCCGAATCCAAATTAAGAAGAATATTACCTGTAACGAACTTAGGATCAAGTAATTCCGCACCATCCAAGCCTGTTTCCTCAGAGACAGTGAAAAGCGCCTCTATCTTTCCGGTCTTGAGTTTAGGATCGGAAACAATCGCAAGCTGAGCCGCCATACCGATACCGCAGTCCGCTCCCAAAGTAGTATCCTTTGCTATCAGCCATCCGTCCTCTATCTCATATTTGATAGGATCTTTCTGAAAATCGTGCTCCACACCCGCATTCTTTTCGCACACCATATCACTGTGGCTCTGGAGTATAATTGTAGGTACATTTTCCTTCCCTTTATCAGCCTCTTTGGTTATGAGGACATTGCCTATCTTATCCTTTTTGGCTTTCAGATTATGCTTCTTCGCAAAATCGAGAAGCCACTTGATTATCTTCTCCTCGTGTCCGCTTTCTCTCGGAACGGTTGTGATCTCCTTGAAGATCTCCAGAATGTCATTGCTTGTCATAAAACAAATTGATTAATTTACTTTCGAGCATAAAAGTAATGAAAAATAGGACAGGCTGTCCGTCTGTCCTATCAAATCTTATTACTGTTCACGATCTTTCTGAAGTTTCTTCTGCAGATCATCGACATATCGTTTGAATGTCTTGTCCGTTTCCATAAGATCTTTTACGGTACTGCAGGCGTGAAGCACAGTCGCATGATCCTTACCGCCCATCTTACTGCCTATAGAAGCCAAAGATGTCTTGGTAAGATTTCTGGTAAGATACATCGTAATCTGACGTGCCTGGACAATAGCCCTTTTTCTTGTTTTCGACAGAACCGCTTCCGGCGTCAGGTTAAAGTACTCGCATACCGAATCACGGATTTTCTCGAACGATATCTCAGAGCTCTCTACATTGACAAGCTGACTTGTAACCCTCTTCGCAAGCTCCATAGTGATATCTTCACGGTTGAGTGTAGAATGAGCCATCAACGAGACCAAAGTTCCCTCTAACTCCCTCACGCTACCGGTAACTCTGCTGGCGATATATTCTATTATATCATCCTGCAGTTCAATTCCCTCTAACTGGCTCTTAGCCTTAAGGATCTTCACTCTCGTAGAGAAATCAGGCGGAAGAAGTTCCGCTGAAAGCCCCCATTTGAATCTCGACAAAAGGCGGTTTTCCAACCCCTCCATCTCTTTCGGCGCACGATCAGAAGTAAGAATCAACTGCTTGCCCGACTGGTGGAGATGGTTAAATACATGAAAGAATGCTGTCTGAGTACCTTGTCTTGTCGCGAACTCCTGTACATCATCGATTATCAGCACATCCATCATCTGATAGAAGCGGAGGAAATCCGTCATCTTGTTCTGAACGTTGACAGCGTCCATATATTGTGTCATGAACCTGTTCGCACTTACATACAGAACAATTTTATCAGGATATGTCTCTTTGATTCTCAATCCTATCGCCTGGGCAAGATGGGTTTTTCCCAAGCCCGAACCTCCGTATATAAACAGCGGATTGAATGTACTCGTACCAGGCTGCTGTGCGACATTCTCCCCGGCGGTCCTCGCCAACCGGTTGCATACACCCTCTATAAAATTCTCAAAAGAATACCTTGGATTCAACTGAGGATCGATGCTGAGTTTTCTCAGTCCCGGAATTATAAAAGGATTCATGACCTCTCTTTCGGAACGTGGAAAAGGCACAGCCTTATTAGTAGGT
>CAMGTS010000200.1 GCA_946062035.1 uncultured Bacteroidales bacterium | reverse complement strand
CGCATGAAAATCAACTTATGGGAAGTTATTGAAGCGGCAAAGACCAAACCGTTCGGTTTTACGGCATTCTATCCGGGGCCTGGATTAGGCGGTCATTGTATTCCTCTTGATCCGTACTATCTGAGTTGGAAAGCACGTGAATACGGTTTCCATACATCAATGATAGAAGCGTCAATGATGGTAAACGACAGAATGCCTGAATATTGCGTTTCCCGTGCCGGCAATATCTTGAACCACCGTTTCAAAAAGTCGCTCAGCGGCTCGAAGGTACTTCTTCTCGGCGTGGCCTATAAACAGGATATTGATGACTATCGAGAATCTCCTGCCATCCGGGTCTTGGAAATCTTGAAGAGGGAAGGAGCTGAGACTGTATATTTTGACCCGTATATCCCCAAGTTCAAAAGCCACGGAAAAGTTTACGAGGGTGAAAAAGAGCTGACGGCGGAACTGATAGAAAGCGCTGATTTGGTTATTATTACAGCGTCTCACTCAAATATCGACTATGATTTTGTCCAGCGTCATGCACGGGCGGTTTTCGATACCAAGAACGTTACAAAGAATGTAGCGGACAAGAGTAATATAGAGGTTTTGTAACTATGGAAGAGAAGTTCTTTATTCACCCTTCAAGTTATGTGGATGACGGGGTGAAAATCGGTGACGGGACAAAAATCTGGTATTTCTGCCATGTCCAGAAAGGAGCTTCGATTGGCGCAAATTGTTCCCTCGGACAGAACGTGAATATCGGCAATAATGTAAAGATAGGCAACGGAGTTCGAATTCAAAATAATGTCTCTGTCTATGAGGGAGTTGAAATTGAAGATAATGTTTTTTGCGGCCCATCTTGCGTTTTTACCAATGTGACGACCCCGCGCGCCCATTTCCCGGTTCACGGAGTCTATGCTAAAACCCTGATAAAGAAAGGGGCTTCATTAGGCGCAAACTGTACGGTGGTTTGCGGTCATACGATAGGGCGGAGTGCCATGATAGCTGCCGGAGCTGTCGTCACGAAAAATGTCGGTGACTATGCGCTTATGGCCGGTGTGCCCGCCCGTCGCATAGGCTGGGTTTGCGAATGCGGCAAACGCCTTGATGACAATACTCTAAAATGCGAATGCGGCAGGGAATACCAAATTGACGTAGCAGGAAATCTTTTTCAGGTAGTCAAATGACCGGCTGTCAATAATGTTTTTATAATCAGCTCAAAATCATAACGGAAGAATGGAGTTCAGAGATTTGAAACATCAATACAAAGTATTGAAAGGAGATATTGACAATGCGATGTTTGAGGTCGCCGCTTCAAGTGCATATATCATGGGAACGCCGGTCAAGGCATTGGAAGCGGAACTGTCTGAATATGTGGGTGCAAAGCATTGTCTGACCTGTGGGAACGGTACAGATGCGCTGACGCTTGCCCTTATGGCATGGGGAATAGGTCCTGGAGATGCGGTTTTCGTTCCTGACTTTACATTTTTTTCATCATCTGAAGTCGTTTCTTTTGTTGGAGCGACACCTGTGTTTGTCGATGTCTGTGAGGAAACTTTCAATATCGATTCCTCTGATTTGGAAAAGAAAATCGAGGAGGTCAAAAGAGACGGTAAATTTGTCCCGAAAGTCATAATCGCTGTAGACTTGTTCGGACTTCCCGCAAACTATCCCGAATTAAGAAATATAGCCGATAAATTCGGATTGCTCATTCTTGAAGACGGTGCTCAGGGGTTCGGCGGAAGTATCAACGGCAAGCGGAGTTGCAGCTTTGGAGATATTTCGACGACCTCTTTTTTCCCGGCAAAACCGTTGGGATGCTATGGCGACGGGGGTGCCCTTTTTACTGATAATGACGAGTGGGCGGGACTTTTGGAGTCGCTCCGTGTACACGGTAAAGGGACTTTCAAATACGATAATGTCAGAATCGGCATGAATTCACGTTTGGATACAATCCAAGCGGCCATATTATCCGTGAAATTAGACGCTTTTAAAAAGTATGAACTTGATGCTGTGAACGAAGTGGCATACAAGTATGGTGAGAGACTGTCGGGCGTGATTAAGACCCCTGTTGTTCCGGAAGGCTTTTATTCAAGTTGGGCGCAATATACAATCCGTCTTAACTCTAAGGAACAACGGGATAAATTGCAGACATCTCTTAAAGAGGCTGGTATTCCGTCGATGGTTTACTATCCTGTTCCTATGCATAGTCAGGCTGTATATAGAGAGTCAGATTACAATAAAGGCGACTGCCCGGTATCATCTAAACTATGCGATACGGTGCTTTCATTGCCGATGCATCCATATTTGAAGACAGACGAAATCGATATGATTTCCATGACGATAAAAAACATTTTACGATAATTCCGCAAGAGGATTTTTAAGAGAATTTGTACGATGAAGAATTTCGCGTTAATAGGTGCGGCTGGTTATATCGCACCACGGCATATCAAGGCTATCGCCGATACAGGTAACAATCTGATAGTGGCTTACGATCGATTCGATAGTGTAGGGCGACTTGACAGCTCGTTCCCTGATTGCTCATTTTTTACTGAAAATGAGCAGTTTGACCGATTCTGTTCCAAGCAGATGAAAACCGATAATCCTTTGCATTGGACCTCGATCTGCACACCTAATTATACGCACGACGCCTTTATACGCTATGGGCTGAGACTTGGTACTGATGTTAT
>CAMGTS010000199.1 GCA_946062035.1 uncultured Bacteroidales bacterium | reverse complement strand
CAACTTACAATTCTCGCGCTCGCTGTCCTCTGTTCCGGTGTATGCTTCGGAATGTGGGCGTATATGACCGGCAAGTTGGGAGTCACGAGAACAAGTATTTTCTCTGCGTTGATTCCACTGTCCACAGCTATTGTAGCTTATCTGCTTTATCCTGAGCAGGAGAGTTTTTCGTGGCTGAAAGTGGCGGGAATTGTCGTTGCGGTATTTGGCGTGATATTAGTGCAGCTCGCTCCGTCCAAGTCATCGTAGCGAGTGAAGCTCGTTGAAACGAAGAAGTATAGGATAACAAAAAGTATAGAAAGTCGAGGGAGAAGAACAGAAGGGGTGAGAGACATTTTTAATAAACGGATGAAAATGAAAGATATGTCAGAAATCAAAATTGCAGTGGCCGGAACAGGCTATGTAGGTTTGAGTATAGCAACGCTGCTTTCTCAGCATCATCAGGTTACAGCGGTAGATGTGATACCGGAGAAAGTAGAATTGATCAACAATCGCAAATCTCCTATTCAGGATGAGTATATCGAAAAATATCTTGCCGAAAAGCCGCTGAATCTTGTGGCTACCTTGGACGGTGAGAAGGCATATAGCGATGCGGATTTTGTTGTGATAGCGGCTCCTACAAACTATGATCCGGTGAAGAACTATTTCGACACGTCTCATGTGGAGGAAGTGCTGGAACTTGTCAAAAGGGTCAATCCAAATGCTATAATGGTCATCAAAAGTACCATTCCTGTAGGTTATACCGAGGGTATCAGAAAGAAAATAGGGTCAGACAATATCATCTTCGCACCTGAGTTCCTCAGAGAGAGCAAGGCATTGTACGACAATCTTTATCCGAGCAGGATTATCGTAGGCAGACCAGAGGGGGACGAACGTTTGGATAAGGCCGCCCATACATTCGCCGCACTTTTGCAGGAAGGGGCGATAAAGAAGGATATCGAGACTCTTTATATGGGACTCACTGAGGCCGAAGCGGTCAAATTGTTCGCCAATACTTATCTTGCTTTGAGGGTCAGCTATTTTAACGAACTTGATACATACGCTGAGATGAAAGGGCTTAAGACTCAGGATATTATCAATGGGGTCTGCCTTGATCCCCGTATCGGGACTCACTATAACAACCCTTCGTTCGGTTACGGCGGATATTGCCTTCCTAAAGATACCAAGCAGTTGCTCGCCAACTATGCGGATGTGCCTGAGAATCTGATTGAAGCGATTGTTGAGAGCAACCGTACCCGTAAAGACTTCATCGCCGATAGGGTCTTGCGCAAGGCGGGCTATTATCCGGCTAACGGACAATTCGAGGAACAATACGAAAAACGTTGTGTGATAGGTGTTTATAGCCTTACGATGAAATCCAATTCGGATAACTTCCGTCAGTCGTCTATTCAGGGTGTGATGAAAAGAGTCAAAGCCAAAGGCGCGGAGGTTATAATATACGAACCTACTCTCGAGGACGGCACTACATTCTTCGGTAGCAAGGTTGTCAATGATTTGGAAAAGTTTAAGTCTGACAGTCAGGCGATTATAGCGAACCGCTATGACACTTGCCTGGACGATGTGAAGTCGAAGGTTTACACACGAGATATCTTCATGAGGGATTAGACGGTCAGTAAAAGTGATATGTTGCCGGTAAATATCAATCTACAAGGGAAAACTGTCTTAGTGACAGGCGCTGCGGGGTTCATCGGGGCGAATCTTATAATGGAGCTTTTGCGAAGCCAATTACCTATTCACATTGTGGGAGTGGACAATATGAACGACTACTACGATGTCTCGATAAAGGAGTACCGCCTTAGTGAGATCGGGAAAACTGTCAGTGAATACCCTGAGTCCACCTGGAAATTCATCAAAGGCTCGATTGCTGATAAAGCGTTGATTGATAGTGTGTTCATTGAATACAAACCTTATGTGGTAGTCAACTTGGCGGCTCAGGCGGGAGTCCGCTATTCGATAGTCAATCCCGGAGCCTATATCGAGTCGAATCTGATAGGGTTCTACAATATCCTTGAGGCGTGCCGTTATTCGTATGACGGCGGCGAGGATGGGGTCGGGCATCTTGTTTACGCATCGTCAAGTTCCGTCTATGGCACTAATAAGAAAGTTCCGTATTCAACTGACGATAAGGTAGATAACCCTGTCTCCCTTTATGCCGCCACAAAAAAGTCCAACGAACTTCTCGCACACGCATATTCAAAACTATATAATATCCCCTCTACCGGGCTGAGGTTCTTTACCGTTTATGGCCCAGCCGGTCGCCCTGATATGGCGTACTTCGGCTTCACGAACAAGCTGATTAAGGGTGAAACCATCGAGATCTTTAACTACGGCAATTGTAGAAGAGACTTTACATATATTGACGATATCGTCGAAGGGGTGAAGCGTGTGATGCTGCATGCCCCTGAAAAGATGGATGGCGAGGACGGCCTGCCGCTCCCTCCGTATGCCATCTATAACATCGGCAACAGCGCTCCTGAAAATCTGCTGGATTTTGTAAGGATTCTACAGGAAGAGCTTGTACGGGCGGAAGTGCTGCCTTGCGACTACGATTTTGAAGCCCACAAAAGACTTGTGCCGATGCAGCAGGGGGATGTCCCTGTGACTTACGCCGATACTTCAGCATTAGAACGTGATTTCGGTTTCAAACCCTCTACAGCCTTGAGAGACGGTCTGCGCAGCT
>CAMGTS010000198.1 GCA_946062035.1 uncultured Bacteroidales bacterium | reverse complement strand
CGACTGGAGACGCAAGATTCTACAAGCATAGCGGCATTGACGCGAAGAGCCTTGTCCGTGTTGCCGTAAAGTCGATTCTGCTTGGAAATACAAGGGGTGGTGGAGGCGGAAGTACTATCAGCCAGCAACTTGCGAAATCCCTGTTCCCAAGGGAAGAGGCGAACTCAAAGATCCCCGGGGCGAAGTATATAAAGTTAGGAACGACGAAGTTCAAGGAGTGGATTACGGCCATCAAACTTGAGCGCAGCTATACCAAAGAGGAGATAATCAGCATGTATTTCAATGCTGTGTTTTTCGGCAGCAACGCCTATGGAGTAAAAAGTGCCGCCAATACATTCTTCGGTAAAGAGCCTAAAGACCTTACTCTTGAGGAGAGCGCCCTACTTGTCGGAATGGTCAACAAACCGACACGGTTTAATCCTGTGCTGAATCCGGATCTCTCTCTGAAGAGACGCAACCATGTTCTGAATCAGATGCGCAAATATGGATATATCACACGTCAGCAGCATGATTCATTAGTACAGATTCCGATAAACCTCTCCTATTCGAACATTGAAATTACATCGGGACTTGCGCCTTATTATAGGGATATGCTCAAAAGGATAATGAGCGCGAGAAAGCCTAAGAGAGGTGACTATTCTGATTATAAAAGTTATAAGGCGGACTCCGTTTCCTGGAGTGATAATCAGCTTTACGGATGGCTGAACAAGAATTTCAAGCCGGACGGAAGCAAATACAACTTGGATAGGGACGGTCTTAAGATATATACTCCGATTAACGCAAAGATGCAGCGATATGCGGAAGAGGCTGCTGCGGAACATCTTGCATATTTGCAGTCCGTGTTTGACAAAGAGCTGAAATGGCGGAAGAACTATCCTTTCTCGGATGAGACTACAGCTCCTGTTATCCAGACTCTTATGAAACAGGCGAGACGTTGGAGCGACCGTTACAGGAACATGAAGTCCGCAGGCATAAGTGAATCTGAGATAGAGAAAAGCTTCGATACCAAGGCGAATATGAGATTGTTTACTTGGGACAAACGAGGCTATATAGATACGACGATGACTCCTAACGACTCTATCCGTTATTACAAATCGTTCCTTCGTACCGGTCTCATGGCTATCGAGCCGGAGACAGGCTATGTCAGGGCTTATGTAGGCGGTGCGAATTACAGGCATTTCAAGTATGATCAGGTCATGCAGGGGCAGCGTCAGGTTGGCTCGACTTTCAAACCGTTCCTTTACACTTTGGCCATGCAGGAAGGGTTTACTCCGTGCGACAAAGTCGTGAACGTGCCTCAGTCTTTTGTCGTGGGTGAAGGCGATGTGTGGACTCCTAAGACTACAGACAAAGCGGCGTGGATAGGCAAGACGGTGACTTTGAAATGGGGTTTGCAGATGAGCTCAAACAATATTTCCGCATATCTCATGAAACAGTTCGGTCCTGAGGCGCTCGTCAATATGGCTCATAATATGGGTATAAAATGTCATTTGGAACCGGTTAACTCTCTCTGCGTCGGATCGGCGGATGTGCCTGTGTATCAGATGGTCAGTGCATTCAATACTTTTCCGGGCAAAGGCGTATATGTAGACCCGCTCTATGTACTTAAGATTGAGGATAAAAACGGGAACGTCATAACGACTTTCAACAATAAGAAGAGGGAGGCTATAAGCGAAAAGACGGCGTACCTGATGACTAGGATGATGCAGAACGTAGTAGACCGAGGAACGGCGGCGAGAGTCAGAAGCGTGTATATACGAGGCGGGCAGATTGCGGGCAAAACAGGAACTACAAATGACCAAAGTGACGGTTGGTTTATCGGTTTTATGCCGAAGCTTACCGTTGGCGTTTGGGTCGGCGCAGAGGACAGGCAGGTTCACTTCCGGAGTCTTGCGCTCGGAGGCGGCTCGAATATGGCTCTCCCGATCTGGGGTATTTTCATGAAAAAGGTTTTGGAGGATGGAAAGTTAGGTGTTACGTTAAACGACAGATTTACTGAACCTCAGGGCTTTAATGTCGACTTGGATTGCCCGAACCCTATTTTTGACGGAGAAGATTCTGCGGGTGCGGAGGGGGTCGCCGATGACGATTTCATCACAGAGAATTAGAAATAGCATTATGAAAAAGAAGAATATAGCGTTGTTTTGCGGAGGGGATTCGTCGGAGTGCGAAGTCTCTTTGAATAGTGCGGTGAATGTGTTCAAATACATTGACACCCAAAAGTTCATGCCATATCTTGTCTTGATGGCCGGGACTAAATGGAGTGTTGTCCTGAAGGAGAATGGCGAGCCTTTGCAAGCAAAAGATATAGAGGGTATTACGGCGAAGGATATATTGAATTGCGGTTATCTTGCTGAAATAGATAAAACCCGTTTTGCCGCGGTTGTAGCGGGCGAAACAGTAAAGTTCGACAAGGTTTTTGTGATGATTCACGGAAAACCCGGGGAGAACGGCCCGTTGCAGGGCTACCTCGAAATGATGGGGATTCCTTTTACAACCTGTTCATCTTTTGTATCCGCTATAACATTCGATAAATACTCCTGTAAAAGATTTTTGGACTATGCAGGGGTAAAGATGGCGAAAGATGTCTTTATCAGGCGGGATGTCACTTATTCTTTGCGTGAAATCGTGAGGAGGGACGGTGTGGCGATGTTTGTAGAACTTATTGTCTGAGAAGGAGGATA
>CAMGTS010000197.1 GCA_946062035.1 uncultured Bacteroidales bacterium | reverse complement strand
GAATGTCGTGCTGCTTGCCTGTTCGCTATTCATTTATCTGCAGCGAAAAAGGATCACGCCTGTAGCAAACAGGTTTTGGGAGAATATTTATACCGGAGGCTATTCTCTTTTTATCCTTGCTATATCATTCTATTCCCTTAAGAATCTGCCTCCTGTAGATTTTTCAGACTTCCGTTGCGGCACTGACCTGATGGAAATGACAACGGGCGCACCTGAATTGCAATATAAGACTACCCTCATTTACAGCAAGGATGGTAAAAAGAGGGAGTTCGCTATCGACAGTCTTCCTGATGATACATGGAGTTTTGTCGATTCCAGGACTACGCTTGTCTCTGGCAGCGAAGAAGATGCCTCGAGGATGAGATTCGACTTAAAGACAGCTGATGGTGAATATGTTACTGAAGATATTCTCAGAAAAGGCGGACCTGCGATATTCATATCTTTCTATTATCGCGGAAATATCACTGAAGGTGATTTGGGACGGCTCAAAAACCTTGGGGATTCCTTGAATTACGGGACTAAGAGGGCCGACTTTTACCTTCTGAGTTCGATGAACGAGGAGCAGACCACAGAATTCCTCAAGCCTGTCTATGATGCTGTCGAAAGAGAAAACATAGCTAACCTCTTTGATTCCGACGGTGAGTACAAAGGGCTGCCTTTCAGGATTTTATATTCGGATATCAAGACAGTTATAACATTTAACAGGAGTAACGGCGGTGTGACATATGTGCGTGACGGGGAGATTCTTAAAAAATGGAGTTCGTTTAAATATTCTAATAAGAAAGTAATCAATGCCATAGAGAAAAGTCCGGGAAGCGTTTCCGCAAAATCCGATATACGTTCACAGATGTATGTAATTGTGTCTATTCTGATAATTGTCTCTATGTGTGTGATACTTAGGTTTATATCGAGAGCGTTGTACAAAACCGTAAAAAAGGGTGTCGACGCATTCGAGGAAATTGTTGAAGGTTAAGGAATATATGATGAAGTATATTATCAATATGAAAAAACGTTTTTACATCTTGGTAGCGTTATTATGTATCTGCTCTTTGTCTCTCGGTGCAAAGACGGAAACCTCATCTATTTATCCCGGCATATTCTGTAACTCCGACACAGCCAATGTGCAGCCGGTATGTAAGATAATAAAGACCCAGATAGACAATGGATTAGAGTATATCAACTATAAATACGAGTCACTCTTCGGAGGGGCGCAGAATATATCTGTAATTGAGGCGGATACACGCTACTATACTTTCGGGATCGCTGATTTCGGTGGCCGTAGAAAGACAAGTGAAATGGGAGTTGAATTGGGGGCTGTGGCTGCGGTTAACGGCTCGTTCTTCGATAAGGCCGGAGGAAGTGTGACTTATTTTCAGATTGACGGTAAAATGTTAGATACTACTGAAATAGGAAGAATCTACAACTTGTTGGACGGGGCGGTAAAGGTCAAAAATGGAAAGCTTAAGATTATTGATTGGAATCCTATGGTAGAGAGGAGGTACCGGAATAAATCGGAACGTTCAGCCGTAAGCGGCAATTATTCCAAAGGACAGCGCGGTACTTCTGTATTGGTCGCGCCGCCTATTCTCGTTAAAAACGGCAAAAAGACCAACCCGTCGATGGTTCAGGGACTTAGCACAAAACAACATCCTCGGACGGTGGTTTACATGAAAAAGGGCAAAGTGGGTTTTATGGTGATTGACGGCCGCTCGAAAGATAACGCTATCGGAATGACCATGGAGCAGATGCAGGAGTTTTTATTGAATGTGCTTAAGGTTGAGACAGCGATTAATTTGGACGGTGGAGGTTCAAGCACACTTTGGGTGAAAGGCAGTGACACTAAGGGTGTTATCCTTAATATGCCTTGCGATAACGGAAAGTTCGACAACAACGGTGAACGTGCTGTAGGAAACGGTTTGTTTATATTCAAGAAAAAGCGCTAACCGTTCTTTTTGAACAGATGTCGCCTGATACCTTTGACAGCGGTCGTGACAAACAGATAGGGCAGTACGAAGATCGATTTGAACGTGTTGTTTGACGCTGACAGAACTCTGTCTAATCCGAAGCTATTCAGATCGACGCTCTTCCATACAGGTATATTTTTAAGTCTCAGATCTATACGATAATCATTGTTGACGTTTCTGCTGTGGACAATCTCCATCCAATAAGGTCTGCCGTTGTCCGAAATATCGTGATTTTGGAAGAGCTTGCGTACTTTTGTGTGTGGAAACCCTTTGATAGTGAGGAAGCTCTCTGGAGCTTCGCAGATAGTCTGGAAGTGGTTATGAGGGTACATCATCCTGATAATCATACCTTTGCTAATGAAGTATTGATAGCCGTACAAGCAGTTGTATAGCCCGTAGACACTTTTATAATCCCCCTCCTTTTGTGCGGTTTGAATACTGCGTTCCACCTCCGAACGTACCCTTGCGAGCATCTCAAAATCAATGGAATCATCGTTGTCTACATTGGTCGTGAGAATAAATCTCTCATCTCCCGAAAGGAATTGCCGCATGGCCGAGTGCAGGGCATTGCCCCTGTCTTCCGCCTGCTCCTTGGTAAAGAATATAGGAGTAAATGCCGGGACTTCCTTTTTGTACTCCTCGATTTTATCCAAATACTCTTTAAGGGTGTCAGTGTCCAAAATGCAGAGCCATATGTAGTCTTTCAGGGTCCGCCCCTTCATCGCAGATAGGC
>CAMGTS010000196.1 GCA_946062035.1 uncultured Bacteroidales bacterium | reverse complement strand
CTTTGATTTATACAGACATACGGGCTTTCTCCGCAATCTTGTCATCAGAACCGCATCCAATGGTGAGGTGATGATTATCTTGGTCATCGGTGCGGAAGAAATCGGCGGTAGCGTTGCAGACTCTGAACTTACTGAGGCTAAAAAATTAATGGATGCCGTAATGGAGAAGTTCCCTGAAGTCACATCAGCTTATTACGTAATAAACAACAAAGGGAACGACAGTATCGCCGACCTCCCCGCTACGTTACATTCAGGCAAAGAGTACATTACAGAAGAAATGGAGGGTATCAGATTCCGAATCGGCCCGAAATCATTTTATCAGACCAACTCAGAACAGGCATACAGACTCTACTCGGTGGTGAGGGAATTCGCTGATTTGCAAGGAGATGAAATATTGTACGACCTTTATACAGGGACTGGAACAATCGCCCTCTTTTTGAGCGGGAAAGTCCGTAAGGTTGTCGGAATCGAATACGTTGAGGAAGCGATTGAGGATGCGAAGATAAACGCCAAAGAAAACAACATAGACAATGCGGTCTTTTATGCCGGAGATATGAAAGATGTTCTAAACAAGGAATTTATCTCCCGCAATGGCAGACCTGATGTTATTGTTTTGGATCCGCCCCGTGCTGGAATCCATCCGAGCGTAGCTCAGGTTATTTTGGATGCGACTCCCAAGAAAATGGTATATGTCAGCTGCAATCCGGCAAGCCAGGCGAGAGATCTTTCGGTCCTTTGTGAAAAATATGACATACTCAAAGTCCGACCTGTCGATATGTTTCCTCATACGCAGCACGTGGAGAATGTCGTGCTGCTGAAACTCAAAGAACAATAGCGTTTACAATCCCCAATCGGATGCGTTGAAGGTGTTCTTGGGAGCGTTAGGTACATTCGCAAAATATGTAATTCCCGTCAATCTCTCCAAATCGGCGATGCTCATCAGTTCCCTTGATGTAACCGCCTGACCCTTAAGACTGTTTGTATGTGACCTTACGAAAGCGACACACTGCAATTCGCTTGCGGAGCAATCTTTCAGAGCCTTGCCCGTATTTCCTCTTTTGGTTCGGATTACAGCATAGTAGAACATCGTAGGTCTTGTGACATTATTGAGGCCGCCGAATGAAATAGTCTGCGGCTGCACTGTATAGCCATATCCGTCAGTATATGTCTTGAAATAGCAACCAACTACTTCATACAGGGTGTCAGCGCAAACAAGACCATCAATATAATCCTCAAGTTTGTTCCAACCGCCTCCGCCGGTATTGTATCCGCTCGAAAGTTGAGGCGCTATATTAGTGTAATAGAATACCTGCCTGTTGGTTGCGCTTGACGATGTTCTCTCCGCAGATCCGAGCATGTGTCCCTTGTTGCATCCGCCTCCCGTACTTTTTGACTTGTACTGGATATTTGACGGAATATTCGCATCCTGACCGTATGCATCAGTCCTGCTTGCGGAACCTACATACATTCTGTGTCTTGGAGCCGCTACCCAAACCGGGCAGTGATAAGTCGAACTATAGCATACCGTATAATTTCTTGCGGTAGCGCCTGTCGGTCCTTTTTCAGAACCTGCGCAAAGGTGATACGCATAGTATTCAGTCGAATTATCAGTATTCGTCATATACGAACCACTCTTGGTAATATTCATAAGAGGAAGTTCATACCAACCTTTCTGGTCACCGGTAGCGACAGTTCCGTCTGACAAAGTGGTGAATGATTTGATGGTACCTCTATAGTAATATGAGACACCGTCTCTGACCTCCATCACATAAGCTCTGTAATAGTAGGTTATACCTTGCGACAGACCATATAGAACCTGATTGAAATTAGCGGAATTAGAAGATGGAGCGTCATCCCATTGCAAAGTGTTGGTCAATGAAGTGGCGGATGTTCCCCATTCGAATCCCGCCTCTCTCGGCACCCTTACCTGAGTGTTGGTATATGAGCCGCAAAGCGTAGCCTGCGCCTTGTCAACGTTAGAAGCGTTTAAAGTGGTAACGGTAAAATCCGTAACATCACTACCGCTGCCGCTACCTTTATCAAAAGTAAAATTAAGGGTCTTTATGTGTCCGGCCTTAAATTCTGTTTCTGCGGCAAGGGTGATCTCTTTTGTCTGTGAAACGCTCTCCGCATCTGACGCAATTGAAGCGTTTACTACTATGTTAATCCTTTCGTCCGCTGCAAGAGATTGAGGCACAAATCCAAGATAAAAGTCAGCTGAAGCGCCGGATGCGATTGCGGCTCCATTATTTACCGTAAGTTTGGCTTTCGAAGACACTGAACTTCCAGCATTAAAAACACACTCTAAAGGGTTTGTGAAATCAATACTGTATTGTCCGACAAGCCTTCTTCCTGCAAGCGACAGCGTTATATCCTTGACAATTATGCTTTTATCGACAACACCATTGGTGATATGGATCTTTGCATAAGAACTTATATGGTTCATGGTTATTGTAGGGCATGCGCTGTGGGCGACATTGGCCGCCTTGCCGGCAAGATGGTAATTGCCTCCGGCAAGATGGATAGGGCTGTCGTTGCCGTTCTGAACTTGACTTTCATTCGATTTACAGCCCACATATACTGATGTCGTATTATTGGCAGGTGTAGTGACGGCCGCCTCGTATGGGTAAAACGCATACCAGTCGTAGTTGCCGGAATTAAGGGTTATGCCGGCTGATTTGTGGAATTTATTGTCAGACTGATACT
>CAMGTS010000195.1 GCA_946062035.1 uncultured Bacteroidales bacterium | reverse complement strand
CACATTGGCTGATGACCTTATGACTCCTGAGGCTCTGTGGGCTATGGGGCGTATCGGAAGTGTAGTTCCATCACCAGACGGCAAGAAGATAGTCTACACTGTCTCTTACTATAGCGTGAGCCTCAACAAGAGCCATTCGGTTATATATGTAATGAACGCTGACGGCTCTGATAATAAGATGCTTACAAAAACATCAAAGAGCCAGGTCTCGCCCGCTTGGATTGACGGCGGCGACCGTATAGCTTTTCTAAGTAGTGAAGACGGTTCATCCTCTATATATACGATGAATGCGGATGGTGCTGATATAAAGAAAATTACAGGCTTTGACAAGGACATTGAAGGGTTTAGGTTCTCACCGGACGGCAAGAAGGTGATTCTTATCGCCCAGATTCCTTATAGCGGCTCCGTCACAAAGGGAAGCGAAAAGTACTCTGATCTTCCGAAGACGACGGGAATTATCGTGACCGATGCGATGCACAAGCATTGGGACGAGTGGTCGGAGAGCATTCCTCATCCGTTTGTGGCCGACTTTGACGGTGCGAAGCTTTCTGATATCAAGGATATTCTTGAGGGGGAGAATTTTGAGTGTCCGACAAAACCTTTTGGTGGTGACGAACAACTTGTATGGAGCCCGGATTCAAAGAAGATAGCGTACTCATGCAAAAAAATGACAGGCGTGGACTATGCTGTTTCGACCGATTCTGACATCTATGAATATGACTTGGAGAGCGGTAATACCGTAAATCTCTGTAAGCCGGAGGGTTATGTGAGACCTGCGATTAAGGCTGACCTCTCTTTGGAGAAACAGTCTGTCAATGCGGCTTCTGAGGATCTTAACATGGGTTACGATACAAATCCTCAGTATAGTCCTGACGGAGTATATGTATCGTGGCTTAGTATGGCTCGTGACGGTTATGAGAGCGATCGTGCAAGACTCTGTGTATTAGATAGAAACACTGGTAAAAAGACTTACGTCAGTGACGCTTTTGAGAGCAACGTCGATGATTATGTGTGGAATGGCAACGATGCGCTTTACTTTGTAGGTTCTTGGCATGGTACAAGTCAGATCCATTCAGCTGACTTGCAGGGCAATATAGCCACACTGACCTCAGGCGACCATGAATACGCATCTGTAAGCCTTGCCGACAACGTGATAGTAGCGAAGAGGCACTCTTTGAGTGTTCCTGACGATATATATTCTGTGAATATTGCGGACGGAACCGCTACCCAGATTACGTTTGAGAACGAGCATATCCTCAGCAAACTCGCAAAAGGCGAGGTTAAAGAGAGGTGGAGTAATACCGTAGACGGAAAGAAACTCCACTCGTGGGTTATCTATCCTCCTCATTTTGACCCTAATAAGAAGTATCCTACCATTCTTTTCTGCAATGGAGGTCCTCAGGGTTCTCTCGGTCAGTTCTGGAGCTACAGGTGGAATTTCCAGATTATGGCCGCACACGGATATATAGTTATAGCGCCTAACAGACGTGGCGTGACAGGTTTCGGTATGGAATGGCTTGAGGAGATAAGCGGCGATTACACCGGACTATGCATGCAGGATTACTTTACCGCTATTGACGATCTTTCAAAAGAACCGTATGTCGATACCGAAAGATTGGGATGTGTCGGGGCGAGCTTCGGAGGCTTCTCTGTCTATTGGCTTGCCGGCAATCATAACAGGAGATTCAAAGCGTTTATCGCACACGACGGTATTTTCAATATCCAGCAGCAGTATGTAGAGACAGAGGAGATGTGGTTCGCAAACTGGGATATGGGTGGCGCATATTGGTTGAAAGACAATCCGGTAGCTGCCAAGACCTTCGCCAATTCTCCTCATAGGTTCGTTGATAAATGGGACACTCCGATCCTTTGTATACATGGCGAGAAGGATTACAGAATTCTTGCGTCTCAGGGTGAGAGTGCTTTCAATGCGGCTGTTATGAGAGGGATACCGGCGGAGCTTCTTCTTTATCCTGACGAGAACCATTGGGTGCTCAGACCTCAAAACGGTATCCTATGGCAGAGAACATATTTTGAGTGGTTGGACAAGTGGCTTAAGGCCGATAAGGCTGAGTAACTATGAAAGAGACTGCGGTGTGTGGGTATTCGAGAAAGGCGGTTGCTTTGGCGGCCTGCCTCGGCTGTGCCTTTTTCGGTATCACAATGTTCTTTTGGGGAGCGATGCTTCCTACGCTCAACGGCGTAATAGAAGGTGTGGAGAGCCTTCCGTGGATCTTAACGGTAGGTATAGTTCTTGGCACGATAGCGTGCGGAATCGTTGTAGACAGATATGGTTATAAATGGCTGATGATATGCAGTGCGTTTGCTCTCGCCCTTGGACTTTGCGGGTTTAACTCGATGAAATCCACGGCGGTCATATACATTTCAACGCTTCTGATAGGTGCGGGTGGAGGAGTCCTGAATAGTGAGACAATCGCTGTGATATCTGATATTTACGACGATGCGAAGAGAGGTACGATGCTTAGTCTTCTTGGCGGAATGTATTGTGTAGGGTCTTTGCTCTGGACGGTAGCATGCCGCTTTTTCGTAAGCGACTATTCGGTGCCGGTAATGTGGTCTGCGGCATTGATCGCCGTTTATTGCATCGTGTTCTGTTTTGTGAAATTTCCTGCGGCTAAGATGAAAAAAGGGGAGAGTCTCTCTTTTGGACAATCTGTAGGACTTCTCAAATATAATCTTCTTGCCGTTGTG
>CAMGTS010000194.1 GCA_946062035.1 uncultured Bacteroidales bacterium | reverse complement strand
GATTCAAACGCACAGTGACGAAAAAATAAAAGTCAGGACGGACTGCTCATATAAGCTGAATCTATTCGCACATAACGCACAGGATGAGCGCATTAGGATATGGCAATCCGAAAGTAGGAGGAAAATCACACTATGACAGAAAAAGAATACAACGAAGCCATTGAAGCTCTGTTTGTCAAATTTCCGTCTTTCCAGAAGGCGGGAGGCTCCGCATATAAGCCAGGATTGGAGAATATATACGAGATCGACAAGGCTCTCGGCTCACCTTCGTCAAGACTCAGATGCGTACATATAGCCGGAACAAACGGAAAAGGCTCTGTAAGTCACATGATCGCATCAGCACTCATGCAGCTTCCCAAATATTACGTAACCGGTATGACAAACGGCAGACCGACAGCGGAAAATCTCAAGGTCGGATTATATACTTCACCTCACCTTGTCGATTTCAGAGAGAGAATCAAAGTCAACGGAGAGATGGTTCCGAAGGAGTGGGTGTATGATTTTCTCCAAAGCAACGAAGAACTTTTTGAAGAAAAACAGGCTTCGTTTTTTGAGATAACGACCGCTATGGCATTCAGCTACTTCGCTGAACAAAAAGTAGATATAGCCGTGATAGAGTGCGGTTTGGGAGGACGTTTGGACTCGACGAACATCATCAGCCCTATTGTTTCCATAATCACAAACATCGGTCTGGATCACTGCCAGTACCTCGGCGACACATTAGAAGAGATTGCGGCGGAAAAAGCCGGAATCATCAAAAGGGACACACCAATCGTTATCGGAGAAAGTGACGGTAAGGGAGTAAAGGAGGTATTTGAAAACACCGCAAAATCAGCGGATTCGCCGATAATCTTTGCGGAGAAACTCAACAAATACAATCCTTTTGCCCTGTCACAGGGCATGGAGCGGCAAACATCTGATACTAAAATAACAGCAGCTCATCAAACAGACAACAAAAGCGCCGTTTGTCCACCATATCCTGCACATTTCCCGGCGTTTACACAACAAGCAGGAGCAGGTTCATTCAGTTTTCAGATCAACGATTTGTTCGCGAACACTGCATCGCTGAAATCGCTCAGCTCACTCGCAACCTGCATCTACTCGTCAGTCAGCTTGGAGGCGATGGACCTTAAGGGAGATTGCCAGAAAAAGAACATCAAAACTGTCAGCTGCGCTATAGCTCTTATACTCAAAAAGTTAAGCGAAGAAGCATCGATAGATATTTCGGAACCTATGCTCTCAAAAGTATTCTACGGAATAGAGAACGCCGCACATCTTACAGGTCTGAGAGGAAGATGGGAGATTATGAGACAAGAACCTCTCGTTATCTGCGATATCGGGCACAACGCCCACGGCATGAAGACATTGTTTCCGCAAGTGCGACGTACAGCATTACAGCATGATAAACTGTATATGATATTCGGAGTGATGAGAGACAAAGACCTCACAGCAGAATATGAATACCTCCCTAAAGAGGCTGAATACCTGTATGTCAACGCTCAAGGGAACAGGGCATTACCCGCATCCGAACTTGCGGCAAAAATGGCGGAGGCCGGCTTCAAAGGAGAAGCCGTTGAAGATAGCAAGAATGTCGCTGGAATTGCCTTAAATTCAGACCAATCAGGCAATTATGAAGAAGACAACAATGCCGCAAGCAGTATACAGAATGCTGTTAAAATCGCACTCGCAAAATCCGATAGGAATGACTTTATCTTTATAGGAGGAAGTTCTTACGTAGTAGCCGAAGCCTTAGAATGCTTTTGAGTGGATATACTGGACGGAACAGCCGTAATACCCTATTTTTAAGCCACATACGTAGAAAACAATTGCTCATAAACACACAAAATATAAATACAGAAAAGAATTATGATACATGTTGACAAAAACCTCTGCCCTCACAATCACGTATGCCCCCTAATTAAGGTGTGCCCTGTGGGTGCTATATCACAAAATCAGGAAGGATATCCTATTGTCGCCCACGATCTCTGCATCGAATGCGGACAATGCGTCGCAAACTGCCCGATGAAGGCGATGAAAAACAATTAGACAAAAATGGAATCTACTGAAACACAAGGAATAAAGAAATTCACAAACGCACCTTCCGAATTCAGGAATGAGGTACAGAAAAGGACATATCAGGCACTTGCCGAACTTGGGATCCCCTTTGAAAGGGTCGACAACAAGCCCGCCGCCACTATGGAAGAGTGCCTTGAAATAGAAAAGATCCTCGGAGTAAAGGTCATCAAGAGCCTGTTTCTGTGCAACAGGCAACAGACACAATTTTACCTTTTCATGACCGAAGGAGATAAGCCGTTCAGTACCAAGAACTTCGGGCATGCACTGAACATATCGAGGGTCTCATTCGCTCCAGAGGAGAAGCTCAGAAATATGATGGGGGTCGAATTCGGCGCTACCACTCTTTTTTCTCTCCTGATGGACACAGACAAAAAAGTTCGCTTCATCGTAGACAAAGATGTCCTGACCCATGAATACATCTCCATCCCCGATGGCACTGTAACTTGCTATATGAAAGTCCCTGCTCATGAGGCTATTGAAAAAATAGCGGCCCTAATGGGACATGACGCTACAATCATCGAAGTATAGGAGGCGGAAAAATTTTTGAAAAAAATGAGAAAATTTTTCCGAAATAATTTTGCAGAATTAAAATAAGCTCCTATATTTGCAATCCCAATTCGGCCGTTAGTGGCCACGATTCGGGAGCATAGCTCAGTTGGTTTAGAGCATCTGCCTTACAAGCAGAGG
>CAMGTS010000193.1 GCA_946062035.1 uncultured Bacteroidales bacterium | reverse complement strand
CCATCCACATCTTTCATAGAGCGCAACATGGCCAGTTTGCCCTCATCTTTGATAAAGGTGGCAGGGTTCTCTTCGGGCTCTTTCGGTGGTGCATCGTTATCATCGCTGCACGAAGCAAGCAAAAGGATGAAAAGCACAGTAGCCGCAGACACAAACAGGCGGGTTAACAGTGTGCCGGGCTGTGCGGTGATAAGTTCTTGATTCGTTGTCATAGGTATAAAAAGTTAATAGTTAGATGAATAGTCATGGCAAGGATATGAAAAAAAGATGATTTGATGATGATGACATGGTTTTCTCCTGTTAATTTTAGTTAAAAAGCAAATAATTGACGTTAGGACAAAGATGAGGCTTGCGAAATGCTCATAAAACGTCTTTTTTTTATTGGTGTCCGGTAAATGTGTTTACTCGGCTATTTTGAGTGATTTTATGCATTGACAAGCCCCCTGTTTCAGTATTTGTATCGGCTGTCCGAGGAAAATAAAAAGCCAAATAGGGCTTGAAAGTTTTAGCGGACACCAATAATACAAAGTTAGTGGTGGCACTCTTGTTTGCACCACTATAATGAGCAGCCGACTTGAAACTGCTGGTCAGATATACACCATATCCAAATTTGACTTTTCCATCTCCTTCAAGAACGTGAGAGAGGTCAAATCTGTCGAACAGGACTGATGAGCCGTGATAGAAGATTTCCATAATGAATGTGCTATTTGGTTGAGCAATACAAATTTATGAAGAATATTCCAGATAGAAGTGGTTTCAAGGAAGAATTGTTCTGCTATCCATTCCGCTACCCCACGATTGTATGGGTTGGGATTTTGCAGTTGATTTTGAGGGATGTTGTTGAATAACCATGAGTTAACCGCTTGCTATCCCAAAACGTGATTTGCAGTTGTTAAGGAGTGTAAAATTTGATGATTTTGAGGTCTGAAATCTTGTTATACAATTTCGATGTAAGTGTTTTGTTATCAAAATGTTCTGCGAAAAAATCTCGCAGGTTTTGACAACACTTACTACTCTTTTCTTGTGGAGGATTTTTTGAAGTCTTGGGGTAGCGAATGGGTAGCGTGTATCACTTTATAAAAGGTTATTTTGATACATTTGGGGGTAAATAGACAAGAAAAAACCACCCCAAAATTGAGGTGGTCTCCATTGTAAGTCTCTTATTTTTAATTAGTTAACTAACTGATTTTCAGTTAGTATTCATCTTCGTTGAAGAAGAAATCTTCTTTGCTTGGATAGTCAGGCCAAAGGTCCTCTATGCTGTCGAATACCTCCTCTTCGTCTTCGATATCCTTCAAGTTCTCAATAACTTCCATGGGAGCGCCGGAACGTGTCGCGTAATCCAGCAATTCGCTCTTATTAGCAGGCCATGGCGCGTCTTCCAACTTTGACGCCAACTCAAGTGTCCAATACATGTTATAACTTTATTAAAATTCTTGCCCCCGACATTTCCAATGACAGGGGCGCAAATATAATACTATTTTCCTATAATACCTTTATGGGAGCCAGAATTCTTCAGGGGTGTTAGTTATTGCGCAAAAATAACGGCCTAATGTAAAGAGGTAATCGGATAGTCTGTTAAGATATTTTCGTCCCATGCAGATTCTTGCCTGTAATTCCTCATTGTTAGCGGTCAGCTCTAAACTTCTTCTTTCAACCCTTCTGCATATAGTTCTTGCGAACTGGCACTGAGCCGCCTGCACAGGTGCTCCAGGAATAATGAACGCTTTCTGAACCGGCATTTCTGCGGTCATCCTGTCGATTTCGTCTTCAAGGAAAGCGATTTCGCACTCGTCAAGAGACGGAAAACTTTTGTTTGTCCCGTTTTCAGGGGTAGCAAAATGAGCCGCAACAAGCATCAGGGCTTTTTGGATTCTCAGAAGGGAACCCTCAATCTCTTTTGCGGCGTTCGGTCTGATAGTAGGTTCTTCGCATCGTGAGATAATGATTCCCAAATACGAAAGCAACTCATCGGTCTCACCGTATGCTTCAACTCTCGGGTTGTTTTTAGGAACTCTTACTCCGCCGATCAAAGAGGTCGTACCGTCGTCTCCGGTCTTAGTGTAAATTTTCATAATCTCTGTTTTTAAATGGTTAAATCCGCAAGGGTAGGTTGTGCGTTAGTGGTATCGCTTTCAATCTTACCGTCACGTAGCTTTATGATTCTTCGGGCGAACCTTGAAATGTCGTCTTCGTGGGTTACGACTATGATGGTGTTGCCTTCCCGATATATCTTTTCAAATATCTTCATGATCTCGATGGAAGTCTTGGTGTCAAGATTTCCGGTAGGTTCATCCGCAAGGATTATGGTAGGGTCGTTGATCACCGCACGGGCGATAGCGACCCTCTGTTTCTGTCCTCCGCTCAATTCGGTAGGCTTATGATCCATGCGGTTTGTAAGCCCCACATTTTCAAGCGATTTCTTTGCCTTAGCCAACCTTGTCTCCTTGTCCGTGCCCGCATAAATCATAGGAAGGGCCACATTCTCCAATGCGCTGTATTTTGGCAGCAGGTTAAAGGATTGGAAAACGAAACCGATCTCCTTGTTGCGTACTTCGGCAAGTTTACCGTCCTCCATCTTGCTGACATCTGTCCCGTTGAGTATGTAAGTTCCGCTTGTGGGCGTGTCCAAACATCCTAAAATGTTCATCATAGTGGACTTTCCGCTCCCGGACGGCCCCATAATCGCTATGTAATCGTTTTTGTGAATTGTGAGCGATACTCCGTTCAGGGCGCTTACATCCTGATGTCCGAGCTGATATCTCTTGTGAAGG
>CAMGTS010000192.1 GCA_946062035.1 uncultured Bacteroidales bacterium | reverse complement strand
GGATATCAACGGATTCACCAATGACTCTACAGGAAAGAAATTCACCCTCCCTACCAATGACAAGCTGAGTTCGATCTCTCTTGATATTCTCAACACGAATGGGGGAAAATACCTTATAGAACTTGTCAATGAAAAAAGAGATAAGGTGTTCCTGAGATATGAAATAACCGAAGACAAGCAGCTTGTGTTTCCATACTTAAGCCCCGGCAACTACTCGTTCAGGATTACGGAAGACCAAAACCGCAACGGAAAACTGGATGTCGGCGATATATTGAAAAGGATTCAGCCGGAAAGAGCAAGGCTGCTAAAACTCCCGGGAGGAAGCGCCATCATAAAGCTCAAGGAGCAGACAGATTTGGTACAAACCGCAGATATAAATGAAATATTCTAATCGTATAACGAAGTCAAAAAAGAATGAAAAGATTACTCTATAGGATATTATTTCTGACAATAATCTGTGCCACGTCTTTATCATCATTCGCACAGATCGCTGACACTGTAGACATTATGAAGGAATACAATGAACATTCTTTCAGTGACGCACGAAATATCAAGGCGGTAAAAGACAGCACGAAACTAACAGAGCATCTCATCGGTGTAAAGCTCGGGTACTCTCTCAACAATATCACTTTCAGTCAGGATATTGATACCAAAGCGCTATCGTCATTCAAGAATTTCGGTCTGTACTACACATACTACCACAACCTTTGGAATCAGATCACGCTCTTCGGTTTGGAGACAGGTTTTCAGTACAATGAAGAGGGTTATAAGTCAATAGTTTACACTAACGAAGACAAGACTGAATGGATTGAGGGAAAGGAAACAGTTCAGGAGATTACGCTACCGCTGGTGTCACAGTTCAGAGTGGATATCAACAGAGTGAGAATCCTGCTGAACGCAGGATGCTTCGCATCGTATAAAATCTCCACTTCATTCTCTGACAATATATCGCCGGAAATTGCGGACACCTACAGGAAAGCGGGTTACGGTTTTATCTTGGGCGGTGGTTTGGCATATATCTTCAGACCATTTGAAATACACATTGAGGCGAACTACAAATACAACTTCTCTAACCTGTTCAGCCAAAAAGCCTTCTACGAAGATATCTGGGTATCAAACCATACTACCCAACTGATATTTACAGCCGGCCTTTTCTACAGGATTGGAGGGAGCGGATACAAGAACCCCGCCAATGCGCCACGCAGAAACAAAAAAGTTAAAAGTTCTGATATAGAGTATAGTAAATAACATCGGCCATTATATGAAATCAAAGTATTTAGTCTTGGGTGTACTGGTTACGGCAGCCCTCTCATCTTGTTCACAAAAAGAAAAAATTTCCGCAGAAATGAAAGGTTATTATAATCTTGTGGTAAAAGAACTCTCTTCCGAGAAGTATATGGGAAGAAGTGATTATGACAACGGAGATATCAAGGCGGCAAAGTTTATCATTGACGAACTGCAAAAAGCCGGAGCAAAGCCTGTTATAAGCGGGCAGAGTGAGTTCAAAAGCGCATATCCTGTACGAAAATCCGTAGTCAGGCCATATCATTATGGAAGATGGCAGACGGAAGATTCACTCTATCTTCCATATTTGCAGAACTTTACATATCCGCTTAACGTTATGCGAGGAGCGATGTCGCTCTCTGTAGATGGAGTGCAGATGGAACCGACCGTAGACTATATAGTCAAAGAGTTTTCGCCATCATGCAGCGGAGAGTTCAAGATTGAGGTTTTGGATGAAGAGTATTACAACCCTGAAAAATTCTTCAAATATTTGAATAGCGGCGCTTTCAAGAAGAGTTTCATCCTTTTGGACTGGCGGCTTTTCAAGGAGAAAATGCCAGTTGACGACTTGGAAATCTACAATACATATTTCTCTCCGTTGGATATGGTCGGCGGATTGATTCTACAGGATAAAGAGCAGTTCCCGTTCTTTAAGGCACGCAGTTACTACAATACTCCTATGCCTGTCCTTATGGTAAATTCCACTTTTCCGAAAGATGCGCAAACCCTTGAGATTGAATTAGAAAGCGAGATGATTCCTGAGCACGACGCACATAATATCATCGCCAGAATAGAGGGGACAAAAGGTGGAGACGAAAGAATTCTCTTTATGGCCCACTATGACCATCTTGAGTTGATGGGCAAGGATAACGTATTCGCTGGTGCGAACGACAATGCTTCAGGAGTCGCGACGCTTCTTTCACTTGTAAAGTATTATTCGCAGCATAAACCTGAAAAGACAATCGATTTCCTGTTCTTGGATGGCGAGGAGGAAAACCTTCTTGGCGCATTTTATTATGCTGAAAACGCCCCTGCCCCATTGGAGAAAATAAAATATGCAATAAATGTCGATATGGTCGGAGACACCGGCGACACTCTGATCTGTGAAGTCTCAAATGAAGGGGAGAAAGGACTTCAACTTTTCAATGAGATAAATAAAGGATTAGAGGGCGGTTTTAATGATATTCACCGCCAAGACCTGACTGACAACAGCGATCACTACGCTTTGGCGCTAAAGGGTGTTCCTGTTATCTACTTTACCGTTGAGGGTGAGTATTATAAGTATTACCATACTCCAAGGGACATCTATGAAAACACCTCGGATATGAACTTTGAAAGAATCTTCAACCTTATCACTTCGTTTGTTTCACAGATCGACTAAAAAGAGAGGGATAAACAAATAAACGGAACCAAATGAAAATCATCGAATTCAAAATAGGCGACGATATAATGCTTGGTGGAAAACATCCGATTATTGTACAGACAATGTGCAATACACATACAACG
>CAMGTS010000191.1 GCA_946062035.1 uncultured Bacteroidales bacterium | reverse complement strand
GTCCCTTTTCTGACATATTTTTCCACAACATCTGACAGAGGGTTTCTGCAGACAACGTTGTGCCACTCGGTACGCTCCTGCATTGTACCGCTCTTGTCTCTGAACCTTTCTGAAGTCGCTACAGTGAAATTGGCGACCGCCGCTCCTCCTTCGAAATGCCTGATTTCAGGATCTCTTCCCACATTACCCAAAAGTAAAACTCTGTTGAATGACATAATTAAATAGTTTAAACATTAAACCAAGGCTTCTGATTCTATCATCTTAGGCCACAGCTTTTCGATGTAAAAGTACCTCTATTTTGCCAATTCTGCAATTTTCATCATAGAGTTGACATCTGGATCTTTTCCGGTGAATATCTTGAAGCTCGGTATGGCCTGGGCTACAAGCCACTCCAAGCCGCCGATGTATTTGTCTACCCCCTTTTTACCGCTGAGGTACGGATGCCTGTAGTTCGCTTCAAAGATTGTCGTACCGCTCAGGTCGCAGCGGTCTATCTGTTCAATTCCTACCGGCAGCGCATAGATGACAAGACATCCGGGTGTTATCTCATCGCATAAATCTTCGAGAGATATGGCTTTTGCACCTATCTTTTTTGCGAACTCTTTGCCTTTTTCTATTGAACGATTGGCTATAAAGGTTTTATAGCCTGCATCTTTTACCGCAAGCGCCGCCGCCTTTCCCGCTCCCCCTAATCCTATTACAATCGCCTTTGTAGTTGGGCCGGATGTCAGTATTTCCTTTTCCGCCACAGCCTTGACTCCGAGATAATCCGTGTTATAGGCTGTTATACCGTTGTTGTTGAACATCAGTAGATTAGCCGCATCAAGAATCTTCACGGCGTGGTCTTTTGAGGTAACATACTTTATTACATCTTCTTTGAACGGGGTCGTTACGTTGCATCCTGAATACCCTTTTTCTTTCAGTATATTCAGAGCTTGCAATGCGTCTGGTGCCTCTACCAAATCGTAGGTGTCTGTACTCCCTTCGTATGCCGCTTTGAACAGCGAAGGACTCATCGAGTGTCTGATAGGATTTCCTATAAGGGCGAACTTAGCCATTTTGACCTGTTTATTTGTGTTGTGTACGTTGCCTTAGCGCCTCATAACAAAGTATTGCAGCTGAGACGGATACATTAAGCGAATCTAATTTTCCGAGCATCGGGATAAGAACTTTTTTATCAGAGGCTTCACGCCATGCCGTGGTTATTCCGTCCGCTTCGCTTCCCATGACTATCGCACAGGCTTTTGTCATGTCTGTATCGTAGTAGGGGAGTGAATCCTGAAGTTGTGCGGTATAGATCGCTATATTGTTGTTTTTAAGATAGCCTATGGCTTCAGGAGTCGTACACTCGGCGATGTTTTGCGTGAAGACTCCTCCAAGGCTCGCTCTGATTAGATTCGGATTGTAGATGTCTGTAGGACAATCGCATAGCAATACCGCATCTACTCCGCACGCATCGGCTGTCCTAAGAATCGCACCTATATTACCGGGCTTTTCCACTTTCTCCGCAACCAATATCAGAGGGGATTCTATATCCGAAAGCTTTTCCGCTACAGAGAAAAGGGTTCTCGGCTTTTCTTCCACTATCGCTATAATTCCCTCAGTGCCTGCACGGTATGCCATGTGTGCATAAACATCTTCACTGACTTCGAATACTCGTCTGTTCTCGATTTTGCCAGACAGAACGGGCTGTATTTCTTCTGTTGGAATGATTTTAGGACAATGGAAGACCGTCGTGACTGCAAAACCTGAGTCTATGCAGGCTTTGACTTCCCTAAGCCCCTCAACTACAAAGAGCTTCTGCCGTGCTCTCTCCCTCGATTTCTGAGAAAGCAAAATCACCTCCCTGACTTTGCGGTTTTGCGAGGAGGTGATTATGTTGTCGTTTATATAACTCATCGTGTTGAGCCTATCGGATTCTTAGATTACTGCTCTTTCTTCATTTGAGGGAAGAAAAGCACATCCTGAATAGACGGCTGGTTTGTCATGAACATAGTCAGACGATCCATTCCTATACCCTGACCGCTTGTAGGAGGCATTCCATACTCCAATGCGCGCACGAAGTCCATATCGATATACATAGCTTCATCGTCCCCGCCGTTTTTGAGGCGAAGCTGATCGCGGAATCTTTCCAACTGGTCGATAGGATCGTTAAGCTCGCTATATGCGTTGGCAAGCTCTTTTCCGCACACGAAAAGCTCGTATCTTTCCACAAGTTTCGGATTGTCCCTCTTCTTTTTGGTGAGTGGAGAAGTGGCTACAGGATAGTCGGTAACGAATGTAGGCTGGATAAGGTTCTTTTCAACGTATTCGCCGAAAATAGCGTCAATCAGCTTGCCTGCACCAAATGACGGGTCAACCTGAATATTCAGTTTCTTACAGGTCTCTCTGAGCTGAGCTTCGTCCATATCGGTTATGTCGACACCTGCATACTCCTTGATAGCCTCGATCATAGGGAGTCTGCGGTAAGGTCCTTTGAACTCTACCTCATGCTCTCCGATAGGAATCTTTGTCTTTCCGTTTACGGCAAGGGCGATCTTTTCCAATAATCCTTCGGTAAACTTCATCATCCAATTGTAGTCCTTGTATGCGACATAAATCTCAACGCAGGTAAACTCAGGATTGTGAGTCCTGTCCATTCCCTCATTGCGGAAATCCTTTGCGAACTCATATACACCCGGGAAACCACCTACAATCAACCTCTTGAGGTACAACTCATTGGCGATTCTGAGGTAAAGGTCCATATCGAGGACGTTAGGATGTGTGAGGAAAGGTCTTGCCGTCGCACGACCGGGAATAGG
>CAMGTS010000190.1 GCA_946062035.1 uncultured Bacteroidales bacterium | reverse complement strand
CTTGATGCCGCTAATATATTGTGTGACCCCGATTTGAGAAATACCTACTCTTCTGGCTATGGCTGAGGCGTTTAGTTCGGCATGCTCAATAAATAATCGGTATAGTGTGTTGTCGTTTTTCTTATTGAAAAACCCATCGAAACTGAGATCCTCATCAAGTGCTTCCCAGTGGATGCCAAAATCATCAGTAGTGTATACTTCTCTTTGGGCAGGGGTGGCATACTTGAGCCTTGGATAGTCTGAAAGCACTTCACAAGCCTTGCGTCCGTCCTCGGCTTCAATACAAATCTCGGAGTCTGTCAACCATATTTTCTTGGCTTTTACCATATCAGATGTTTTTATTAAAGAACTTGTTCCAATGCTCGGCTATGATCTCCTTGTTTTCTTCAATTACGGACTCAACAAGTTTTAGTTCATGGAGCTTTAAGCTGTGATTCCCGATTACTTCGGGGCGATGCGGTAGAGGAAGCCGGCTACGACGGCATAGATGAGGTTCGGTAGCCATAGGGCGATGAACGGCGGCAATGCGCCTGTAAAGACGAACATTTGGCTGAATCTCAGGAATAGGATATATGAGAAGCTCAGTGCGATACCGATGCTGATGTTGATGCCGATTCCGCCGCGCCTCTTTTTAGATGAAAGAGAGACTCCTATAAGGGTAAGGATGAATGCGGAGAATGGAAGCGCCCAACGGGTATTGCGCTCGATAAGGGCATACTGGACATCTTTGTCGCCCCTCATCTTTTGAATCTGAATCAGTTTGTTAAGCTGCGTCTCCCCCAAAGTCTGGACTGTATTTGACCTGCGCCAGAAGTCATCTACCGTGACGGAAATGGCTGTGTCCAACGACCTTCCGGTTTTGATGGTCTCGTGGTCGCCAACGTTAGTCCTGAGGAAGTAGTTTCTCAGGTTCCAGCAAACTTTTGTCGAATCCCAACGTGCTTCCTGTGCGCTCAATTTGGAAGTGATATTGTGTCCTTCGATGCTCTCCAATGTGAAGTTGTAGGCGGTGTTGTTGTAGGTGCTGAAGCTCTGGACATACAGGAATGTTCCGGGGTCGATCTGATAGTGCATATTGCGGTTTGTGTTCTCAAACGGCTTCTTCACATATTTCGCTTCGAAAGCGAGTCTGCCCCGGTTGCAGGGGGGGATGACATAAAGGTTGAGGATCAGCGTAAAGAACACGATAAACGCCGAAGAGACAAAATACGGCCACAGGAACCTCTTGAAACTGATGCCTCCCGCAAGTATCGCAATGATCTCTGAGTTCGCCGCCATCTTTGAGGTAAAGAAGATTACCGTAATGAACACGAACATCGGAGAGAACATATTCATAAAATACGGGATGAAGTTCGCATAGTAGTTGAAGATAATCTCCTTCAATGGTGCGCTCTTCTCTACGAAGTTGTCGATCTTTTCGCTGAGGTCGAAGATGATGACGATTCCGATGATAATCAGGAGTGCAGAGAAGAACGTACCGATAAACTTGCGTATTATATACCGGTCTATCGTCGTGATTTGCGGCTTGAAATCCGCAATCTCCTTCTTTATCTTTTGTCTGTCAATCTTTATCATCTGATCTAATCCGACCGCTAATATAGCAACTATTCGCCGGTTATCTTACGGCTTACCATCTTGACTACTCTATCTTTCCATGGCTTAAAGTCTCCTGCAAGGATATGCTCCCGTGCTTTTGTCACCAAGTCGAGATAGAATGCGAGGTTGTGATAGCTTGCGATCTGTGCTCCGAGCATCTCTCCTGCCACGAACATGTGGCGGAGATAGGCTTTCGTGTAGTAATGGTCTACAAAAGAGGTGCCTTGAGGGTCAATCGGTGAGAAGTCGTCTGCCCAACATTTGTTTTTGATGTTGATGGTTCCCTCCCATGTGAAGAGCATTCCGTTGCGTCCGTTTCTTGTCGGCATCACGCAGTCGAACATATCCACCCCTCTCTCGATTCCCTCCAAAAGGTTTGCGGGAGTTCCTACCCCCATAAGATAGCGAGGCTTCTCTTTCGGCAGGATAGGGTTCAGGACATCAAGCATCTCATACATCTTCTCCGTAGGCTCTCCGACTGACAATCCTCCGATAGCGTAACCGTCCATATCAGCGGCCGCTATTCTTTCAGCGGCTTCTCTACGAAGTTCAGGGTAGATGCATCCCTGGACGATCGGGAAGAAGAACTGCCTGTGCCCGTAGAGCGGCTCTGTCTCCTTGAACCTTTTGATGCAGCGATCCAACCATCTGTGGGTGCGCTCCATTGAGAGTTTGGCATATTTGAAATCCGCTGTTCCCGGAGTGCATTCATCTAAAGCCATTACGATATCAGCACCGATAAGTCTCTGGACATCAACATTATTCTCTGGTGTGAAGATATGCTTCGAGCCGTCGATGTGTGAGCGGAAGGTGCACCCCTCTTCGGTAATCTTTCTGTTCGCGGCGAGCGAAAATACCTGAAACCCGCCGCTGTCGGTCAGGATCGGCCTGTCCCAGTTGACGAACTTGTGTAGTCCGCCGGCCTTGTTGATAAGGGCCGTTCCCGGTCTGAGGTACAGATGATAAGTGTTACCAAGAATAATCTGGGCGTGAATATCTTCCTTAAGGTCTTTATGATAGACCCCCTTAACGGAACCCACGGTGCCTACCGGCATGAAAATCGGGGTCAGTATATCCCCGTGGTCGGTATGCAGGATTCCGGCTCTTGCGCCGCTATTGTCGTCGTTTGTTTTAAGTTCGAATAACATGGAGGCAAAAGTACTAAAAGTAGGATGCAGAGCCAAGCGTCTGAACTTTATAAGATTCGTTAAGT
>CAMGTS010000189.1 GCA_946062035.1 uncultured Bacteroidales bacterium | reverse complement strand
TACAAAGCCCGAATTCCTTGCTGAAGTGTGTGCGCTCATAAAAGAGCGTGCGCATTTTGCGAAAGAATTTTGGGGAATCAGCAAATGCCTTTTCACCGCACCCGACTCATACGACGAGGCCGACATCAAGAAGTTCTGTACACCGGACAACAAGCCTAATATCGAGGAACTTTTGGCATTGATTGAAGGAAGTGCCATCCATTCATTCGGCGACGCTCCTAAAGAACAGTGCTGCAATGAGATAGAAGAGCTTCTCACGGGCAGGATCAGAGAGCGTGGCTGGAAGATGGGGCAGGTGATGAACACCTTACGCCTCTATTTTACTGGCACGACAAAAGGCTTGGGCATCTCCGACATCATCTACTTCATCGGCAAGGACGAAACCATCCGCCGCATCAAGAAAGGACTTGATGCGACATACAAAGAATAAAATCGCTGTACCAAAGCGATGTACGACAAAACGGGAGGCCGATACAGCCTCCCGTTTTTAATTCCATGAATGGCAGTCAATTACTTCAGCGCCTCCTGCCATCTCCAGGCGGAAAGAAGGACATCGCCGAGAGGTGTGTCTGCGCTCCAGTTAAGTTCTTTACATGACTTTGTAGGGTCAGCCCAGACCTGGGAGATATCGCCCTCTCTCCTACCGACAATCTCGTATTTAAGATTTACGCCGGTAACCTTTATAAACTCTTTGACAAGCTCAAGGACAGAAACGCCCTTGCCGGTTCCAATATTATAGACTCTCCAACGTCCCGTTGCCTCAGCGGTCGTGTATGGCGAGTTATTGTTCTCCTGAGGTACAGGCGCAGCCTTTTCTCTGCCGAGCAGCTTGTCCATAGCCTTGACATGCGCTTTCGCAAGATCAACGACATAGATATAATCCCTTATACATGAACCGTCCGGGGTATCATAGTCATCACCGAACACGCTCAGATGGTCTCTTATACCCGCCGCAGTCTGCGTAATATACGGCACAAGGTTCTGAGGCACACCGTTCGGAAGCTCCCCAATCAAGGCGGATGGATGCGCCCCTATCGGATTGAAATATCTCAACGCACATACATTCATGTTTTCGTATGCCACGACGCTGTCGCTCAGAATCTCCTCCGCCATCTGCTTTGTCTTGCCGTATGGCGTAAGCGGACGCCTCAGCACAGCGGTCTCTTTTATCGGAAGTTCTTCCATTTCGGGTTGCCCGTAGACGGTGCAGGATGAGGAGAATACAATATTTGCGGTTTGTGCCCGCTCTCTCATCAGCCGTATAAGGTTCAGCAAAGAGACGATATTGTTTCTGTAATAAAGCAACGGCTTGTGTACGCTCTCGTTCACAGCCTTGCATGCGGCAAAATGTATCGCACCGACTATATTGGGATATTTTTCAAAGACACGCTCAAACTCTACAGGATCAGAGCAATCCGCCTTTTCGAAATAGAACTTTCCCTCATTGTTACCGATGATTTTACCGATTCGCCCTACGATATCGTCTGTCGAGTTATAGAAATTGTCCACCCCGACAACATCATAACCCGATGCCGTAAGTTCGACAACTGTATGGGAACCGATATATCCGGTCGCTCCCGTAATAAGAATAAGTCCTTTTTTCATAGTCTGTTTTTTATTGCTCTATAAACCTGTAGGTTATCTGCCCGACCTGAGGGTCAGAAGCCCTGTCCGAAACCGAGAATCTCGACCTTTTAGCCGCCGCAAGAGCAGCGTTTCTTATGCAGCCGTCAGCGACCGAGCTTCCCTCAATGATGCTTGCGCTCTTTACATATCCATTGCGACCCACCGAAATCTGTACCGTCACATCTCCGCCACCTTTGCATTTATAGACAGGTATCGGGAGATAAAAAGCAGACCTGCCGTCCAAACTCCAATGAAGGACAGACGGTCCTTGGTATTTCGGAGTGTCATCGTTCTTTTTAGCCAGCTCCGATGAAGGAGCATCGTCCACTCCCTCGGAATTATCCAATTTTGCAGCGTTTTTAATCCTTTTTTGCAAATCCTCGGCATCTTTGTACAACTTATCGGCATTAGTGTTTCTATCGTCTTTTAAAGGGCTGTTACGCTGCACGGCAACCGCCCTATATCGTTGTACAGGTCTTCCCGCAAGCTGGTCTTCAAGTTGGCTTTGAGCCGCCTCTTTTATGCTCTCCCTTTTCTCCAACTCCTCCTGATGCAAGTGTTCGGAAAGCTGTTGGTCAGAGATAAAGGATATCTCCTGACGCACAACCCTGCTTATTGAGATAATCAGGAAAACGATTATCAGGATGAGATGAAAAACAATAGTGACGAACAATCCGATTTTCCTGCTCTTTTTATCCGATTCAGAAAATCTTCTGATATCATCATCGGTTACAAGAGGGCCTCCCGAAAACTCCTTAATATTATCTTCTCTCTCCGTCATCCGAACTACCTTACGCTCTGATGTTCATTTTTACATTATGGCTCAGGCAGTTATTCGCCCGCCGATAGCAGAGCCTTCTCGATCGTAGCCACCAAAACACTGATAGCCACCCTATTATGCCCGCCTTGAGGTATAATGATATCCGCATATCTCTTGCTTGGTTCTATAAACTGCAGGTGCATAGGCTTTACCGTCTCCTGATAACGCTTCAGAACCTGTTGGATTGTCTTGCCACGCTCCTCAATATCCCTTCTTATTACACGGCCAAGACGGTCATCCGGATCAGCATCAACATAAATCAAGATATCGAACATGCTGCGAAGCTCTTCGTTCGTGAATATCAGGATTCCCTCTACGATGATAATTGTAGCAGGCTCGACATGCACAGTCTCTGTCTTAGAACGTGAGCACG
>CAMGTS010000188.1 GCA_946062035.1 uncultured Bacteroidales bacterium | reverse complement strand
AGCCTCCTTGCAAACAAGTTTGCGGAATCTTCCGCTATAAATCCTTCGCATCTCTCAAATTATTTTGAGCTCTGCTCTCAACTTTTTACTATATTCGCCCACTGAAACGGAAACAACTAACAACAATTAAAACATACAATCATGGCTTACAAAATTACAGATGCTTGCGCAGCTTGCGGTACTTGCCAGGGCGAGTGCCCTATGGGCGCTATTTCAGCAGGTGATATTTACAAAATCGATCCTAACGTTTGCACAGAGTGCGGTACTTGCGCTTCTGCTTGCCCGATGGGTGCTATCGTTTTGGAATAATAAATCACTACTTATTTAGACTAAGGGGGGCTGAAAAGTCTCCCTTTAGTCTTTTATAAGGATATTATCTTGACTATTGGGGACATCGCTTTTTGATTCCTAAAAAAACTCTGTTTTTCCGCTCCTAATAGATGTATTTCGGGATTCCCGCACGGTCGCTTTACGAATTGTCCCCAACATACTCTTTTTGCGATATATCATCTGTGCATAGAACATCTGTATTTTGTTACAGAGTTTTTACAATCTTTTCTGTAAATTTGGCAGTTCCATTTTTTGCGCACTATTGTTGATAGTGTGAGCGTTGCAAACTGATTAAGAAATATTAAAATTATTATAATGGCTTCATTTTCAAGCGTTTTAAAGAAAGTATTCGGATCTAAAGAGGAGAGGGATCTAAAACAGGTGAAACCTATTCTCAACAAGGTTTTGGTTGAGTATGAAAGGGTTGACAAGTTGTCGGATGATGAATTGAGGGAAGAGACCAGCAAACTCAAAAAAATAATCGCTGACAGGATCGCTCAGGATGAACTGAAGAGGAACGAACTCAGGGCTAAGTTGGAAGATATGGATATCTCCGCAGGCGAAAAAGAAAAATACGCTTCTGAGGTAGATAGTCTGAAAAAGAAAATCAACGAAGAGATCGAGGCTGTGCTGAATGAGGTTCTCCCGGTGGCGTTCGCTATTATGAAGTCTACCGCAAGGAGATTTAAGGAGAATGAAGAGATTTCAGTTACTGCGACTGAGTTTGATAAGGATTTGAGTACACGTGTGGATTATGTCAGAATCGAGGGTGATAAAGCTGTCTGGAAGAACCACTGGGTCGCAGGCGGCAATATGATGACCTGGGATATGGTTCATTATGATGTCCAGTTGATTGGCGGTATCGTCCTCCATCAGGGTAAGATCTCAGAGATGGCGACAGGTGAGGGAAAAACCCTTGTGGCTACTCTTCCTGTATTCCTTAATGCGTTGGCTGGCAAGGGCGTACACATGGTGACCGTTAACGATTATCTTGCGAGACGAGACTCTGAGTGGATGGGACCTCTTTATCAGTTCCACGGCTTGTCCGTTGATTGTATCGATAAGCATGAACCTAACTCGGAAGCCCGTAAGAAGGCTTACCTTTCGGATATCACGTTCGGAACAAACAATGAGTTCGGCTTTGATTATCTGAGAGATAATATGGCGATAGGAATTGATGATCTTGTTCAGAGGGAACATCACTACGCCATTGTCGATGAGGTCGATTCAGTCCTTATCGATGATGCGAGGACACCTTTGATCATTTCCGGACCTGTACCGAAAGGAGAAGATCAGCAATTCGCTGATTATAAGCCTTTTGTCGAGAGGCTTTATAGTGCGCAGAGGCAGGAGGCGACACGCTATCTTAATGAGGCTAAGAGGCTTATAGCGGATAATAATACCAAAGACGGCGGAATGGCTCTTTTAAGAGCGCATAAAGCCCTTCCTAAGTACAATCCTCTTATCAAGTTCTTGAGCGAGCCTGGCATGAAGCAGCTTATGATGAGCGTCAACAACTTCTATATGCAGAATAACAACAAAGAGATGCATATAGTTACCGACCCTCTCTATTTTGTTATCGATGAGCATGATAAGACTGTCGAACTAACAGACAAGGGTAACGATTTCCTTGCGGGGCTTGTTAATGATCCTAAGTTCTTCATTCTGCCTGATGTCGGAGTCGAGATAGCGGAAATAAAGAAGAGCGGCGAGCCTCAGGAGGAGATTCAGGAGAAGATAGACAATCTTTTGGGAGACTATGCGTTGAAGGCTGAGCGTGTGCATACCGTAACCCAGCTGCTTAAGGCATATACTCTTTTCGAGAAAGATGTCGAGTATATCGTGAGTGATGACGGCAAAATCAAGATCGTAGATGAGCAGACCGGTCGTATCCTTGAGGGAAGACGCTATTCAGATGGTTTGCATCAGGCGATTGAGGCGAAAGAGAACGTAAAGGTGGAAGCGGCTACAAAGACGTTTGCGACCATTACTTTGCAGAACTATTTCAGAATGTACCATAAACTTGCTGGTATGACCGGTACCGCATCAACGGAAGCCGGTGAATTCTGGTCAATCTATAAGTTGGATGTTGTGACGATTCCGACTAACAAACCTGTGATAAGAACCGATGCGGAGGATCTTATATACAGAACAAGAAACGAAAAGTTCAAGGCTGTTATCGATAGGGTGGAAGAACTTCGCAAGCAGGGCAGACCGGTGCTTGTGGGTACGACTTCTGTTGAGATTTCCGAAATGCTCAGCAAGCTTTTGAGCAGACGTGGTATCAAACATAACGTGTTGAATGCCAAGGAACACGCACGTGAGGCGGAAATTGTCGCTCAGGCAGGTCAGGCTGGCAATGTCACGATTGCGACCAATATGGCGGGTCGTGGTACAGATATCAAGCTTGGAGAAGGTGTAAGAGAGGCCGGTGGTCTTGCCATCATCGGAACAGAAAGGCACGACAGCCGTCGTGTGGACAGACAGCTGAGAGGCCGTGCAGGTCGTCAGGGTGAT
>CAMGTS010000187.1 GCA_946062035.1 uncultured Bacteroidales bacterium | reverse complement strand
AGATAACGATTATTTTGGCGTTCCTTGCCATCGCTTTTGCGGCACATGCACAGACTGAGAGAAGAATCTACACTACTACCGAGTTAAAGGCCATGCAGAACAGGGCTGAAAAGCAGAAGCTGACCCGCGAACAGAGGAAATATCTACAGGCCGTTCAAGACTCTATAGATTACATCAACGCATATACGGCATTGGAGAATCTGGACTTTGTGATGGAAGCTGAGAGGCTTGTCTTCAAAAGGGGTGAGACTGCGGTAGTCTCATCTATAACGAATTTCATATCTCTAAAAGATGATAGGGCTGTAGTCCAAATCGCTCCATTCAGAGGACCGGGAGCTAACGGTGTAGGTGGAATCACTTTAGACGGAAAAGCCACCAACATTACAATAAAAACAAATAAAAGAGGAATGACGACATTCTCTATGACTGTGATTGGCAGAGGAATATCAGCTATTATTGATCTCAACCTCTATAAGGGAAGCAATGACGCTACAGTCATGATCAATCCGCTATTTAACTCGGCCAAGTTGAAATTAGAAGGGACGTTGGTTCCATACAGCGAGTCAAGAATATTCCAGGGGCATCCGTTCTAAATGGCAGGATGCGATAAGTAGCAAAGGAAGAGCCTTATAGAGGGCTGCTGCGTAAGTGCGGACGATGTGAAAGAGGCCGCTCTCGGTGGAGCGGGTAGGGTGGAACTTTGCGAAAATCTTGAGGTCGGAGGCGTGACTCCCTCAGAATCGCTTCTTAGAGAGGTACTCTCCTGTAATTCTATCCCCGTGAATGTTCTCGTCAGACCAAGGGGCGGGGACTTCGTCTTCTCTTCGGAAGAAGAGCGGGAGATGATAGAAGATATCAGGATGTGCAAAAGATTGGGAGTGAACGGAGTTGTAATAGGAGCGTTGAAAAGTGACGGAAGCGTTGATACTGAGATGATCAGAAGGCTTATTAAGGTGGCCCGCCCTATGTCAGTCACTTTTCACAGGGCGTTTGACAGATGCTCTGACCCTTTTACCGCTTTGGAGGAGATTATTGAGTTGGGATGTGACAGAATACTGACTTCAGGACAGCAGGAATCCTCATACGATGGCAGAAATCTTCTTGCGGAGTTGGTTGAAAAGGCGGGAGGGCGAATCGTCGTCATGCCGGGTGGCGGAGTCCGAACCTACAACATAAATGAACTTGCCGCCGTAACCAAAGCTTCTGAATTTCACAGTACAGCTCATGGCACGGACGGCAAGACTTCTCATAATGTCGTAGCCGAGTTGGTAGGATAAGCTTTACAACGCAGGGAGTATCGCCTTTATGTTCTCAGCGAGTGATGTATTGTATCCTTGTGAAAAATAGACGACTCTTCCGAAACTGTCGGCTATTATGATGACAGGCAGACGGCTATACTTGGGTTTACATCCTTCGTAAATCATCTTTAGGATTTTACCGTCCGGATCTGTACCGTAAGTGATATTTTCGATACTGTTGAGATATTTCGAGCATCGTCCGGTATTTCCGCTTAGCACGATGAGGCTTCTCCCCCAATCATTCAACTCTTTTTTCAGGGATGAAATCTGGCGGAGCGCATGAATGGATGGCTCTGAAAAATCATTGATTACCGCAATGGCGAAATAGCCTCTTCCTGTGGTCGAAAGAATGGAGCATTCGCCCTCTTCTCCGTCTTTCAGGAATTTCTTTTCCGCATCTATATTACCGATGACAGCAAGATCGTCTGATCCTGATTTCAGCACAAGCGGGACTGTCGTCGTTGAATCTTTGGAGATATTAAAAAATTCAATATGAGCGTTTACGCTGCCGTCGGCGAGTCTGATGCCGGAGGCGAGTGCGTAATATCCCTCTTCCGCTTCGTATGGTTTTGCAAGCAACTCATTGAATCCTATCTCGTTATCTTCATCGAAAGAGAGCAGTTTGGCTCTACCGTCCTCTATTTTTGCCAAAGTGAAATGTCTGTAGTATAGAGGGTTTCTGAGCCATTCAATTGGCTTGTATGTGGCTTTCAACCGTCCGTATGATGCGCTTTTAGGGAGCTCTTCACCCCATTTCACATCAATCCAATCGCCGCCATCCATATATTGGGTCTTGCCGGTAATTTCATCTATTCTTGCGTGAATCCCTATGCTTCTGCAAGCCGCTACAAAGAAAACTTCTCGTGATCTGTTATCGCAAATTCTTGAATTCCAAACATTTACAGGTGGAATTAATATGCGCTGAGGGTTAGATACATCGTCTGTTCTTATGTTGTTGAGAATCCACTCCTTAACTTCGAGAGCTGTCTTGGCTTTTAATTCATTGCCGATTTCGGAAAAATACGGAAGCAAAGGTTCTATTGATACTCTTGGACAGTCTCTGAATTTATCGAATACGTCTCCTATATGAGCATAAGCATCTTCAAGAACATCTTCTCTTACATCTCCCAAGTCCTTAACCGATAATGACTTGAGCAAAGCGTCCGCTTTAGCGTCGCTGTGCCTGAGCTTAAAGTTGTCCAATACATCAGCATTTCCTTTTGGACGCTGCATTCTTATTGAATCTTCCTGCGCAAGTCGTGCGGCGTTTCTCTCTGTCTGCTCTGCGGTAGCTTTGGATGGTATAGGGTTCTCCACAGGCGGATTAATTTTGAAGTCAAGGCTGAAATTCTCTCCTATCTTGTGATCGAGGACAACCTCGGTTCTATCTCCTGACGCTTTTGTTACTCCGAACATATCATCTTTTACCGCCCAAATCAGGAGATCTCCTAATCCTGTGTCAAGTGCGGCATAACCTGCCGAGTCGGTCAAAGGTCGGGCTACAGTGTAGAACTCTGCATAGTTGTAGATTTTAAATTCCACTCTTGCGCCTTCTACCGGCAGACCTTTGACATCCAACACCCTGACGGTAGT
>CAMGTS010000186.1 GCA_946062035.1 uncultured Bacteroidales bacterium | reverse complement strand
AGGGATATCCGTTCGAACTGATAGATTTGGATAGCTATATTGAATCTAAACACGGATGCACCGTAAGCGAACTTTTCACCGCAAAAGGAGAAGCGTTCTTCAGAGACGAGGAATACCATTCTCTTGTAGAAATAACTGACCGTAAAAAAAATACAATACTATCATTGGGTGGCGGCACCCCTACATTCGAACGTTGCAACAGGATTATCAAAGAGAAGACCACCTGCATTTACTTAGATTGTACCGTCGGGGAACTTGCATACAGGCTCGTGGGAACTGCATCCAAACGCCCTTTGGTAGCAAAAGCGATGATGGATGGAGTCACAGGAAAATACAGACCTACAAAAGAGGAACGCCTGAAAAATTTGGAAAGATGGGTAGCTGAAGCTCTTGAAAAGCGAGCCCCATGGTACATAAAGTGCTCCTCCTTTTCTGTAGAGTCGACTGTTTGGGACAAGCCGGCCATAGTTTCGGAAATAATCAGACAGCTGAAACAGCGCAAAGGTTAGAGGGCGGTATCCTTACCCTCTCTTATATCCTTGATCCTCAATTGTATATTAGCGATACTGCTACGGTAGAAATTTTCTGATACAGAGTAGCATATATCAATCGGATTGCCTGATTCGATATGTTCGAAATACTCGGACATATTAAATGCGATGGCGGAGAGAGGGCGGAAAGACGCATCCTCCTGAATCAGTTCAAGCTTCAGGTGACCGCCGCCGCTTCTGTCCGAATTTCCGACTATTCGGCCATTTCCATTGTCATAGACCCCTGATGTAAGGAAAACAGGAGACTGATTACCCGGTCCGAAAGGCTGGAACATATTCAGAAGACGGAAAAACTTAGGGGTTATCTGCTTGAACTCCAAAAATGAATCGATATTTATTATAGGAGTAAGTATCTCCTTTGTAATATTCTCTGTAACAATCGCCTCAAATCGTCTCTCGAATTCGGGAAGGTTCTCCTCCTTCATCGTCAGGCCGGCCGCATAGACATGCCCTCCGAAGTTCTCCAAAAGATCCGAGCAACTCTCGATTGCAGCATAAAGGTCAAACCCTGCGATTGATCTCGCCGAACCCGATATGAAACCGTTGGAAGCCTTTGTAAGGACAATCGTAGGTCTATAGAACGCCTCCACAAGACGGCTCGCCACAATTCCCACAACCCCCTTATGCCATGCGGGATTATATACTACGGTCGTATTTTTTGTGTTGAGGTCGTGCTCACGCTTGACCATCTCAACCGCCTGAATAGTAATCTCTCTGTCTATATTCTTGCGCTCGTTGTTATGGTCGTTTATCTCCTTTCCGATCTTCGTCGCGTCTATCTCGCTCTCGGAAGTCAGCAGATCCACAGCGATACGCCCGGTCTCCATTCTTCCGGCGGCATTGATTCTCGGCCCTATCTTGAACACTACATCGTCGATAGTGATTTTATGCTTCTCAAGACCTGACAATTTTATCATCGCAAGAAGTCCCTTGCGAGGATTCTCATTGAGTCTCTTCAATCCGAAGTGCGCAAGCACCCTGTTTTCTCCTGTAACCAAAACCAAGTCAGCGGCGATACTTACAGCGACCAAATCGAGCAACGGTTCTATCTCCTCAAACGGGATTCCATACTTAAGCGCATAACCCTGAACGAGTTTGAATCCCACCCCACAACCGCACAAATCGTCATAAGGGTAGTCGCAATCTTCACGCTTAGGATCCAAGGTGGCGACCGCAGGCGGAAGAGTGTCTCCCGGAAGATGGTGGTCGCAGATAATGATATCTATACCCAACGATTTGGCATATCCGACCTCCTCGACCTCCTTGATACCGCAATCCAACGCAATAATAAGGTCACAATCTCTCTCCTTCGCCCAATCCACTCCATGCCTTGAAATGCCGTACCCCTCATCGTATCGGTCAGGAATATAATAGTCAATATTGCTTGTAAGATTTTTCAAAAAAGAATAGACGAGGGAGACAGCGGAAGTTCCATCCACATCATAATCGCCATAGACAATTATCTTCTCACCCTTCTCAAGAGCACTGTGGATCCTCTCGACCGCAATATCCATATCCTTCATAAGGAAGGGGTTATGAAGCATATTCAGGCTCGGATAGAAGAATTCACGAGCGTCAGCGGCATCCGTTATGTTACGTTGCACAAGCAGGTTCGCAAGAATCTCATCTATACCGAGATCCTGCATGAGCTTGCGCACATACAAAGGATTTCCTGGCTCTCTGACCACCCATTTCTTTTCTCTGCTCTTGACTACCATATCGGGGCAAATTTAGCTAAACTGCCCCGATTTTCACAAAAAATATTAACTTTGGCGGATAAAACACATCTGAAGAGAGATTTACAACAATGGAGCAAAATCTTAACGAACAAGAAGCATTGAGGCGACAGAGCCTACAACAAATGAGAGATTTGGGAATAGAACCATATCCCGCAAACGAATTTCCCGTCAATACGACCACTATAGAGATTGAGAACGATTTCAACCCTGAGGAACAGCAGGAAAAGTTCCGTGAAGTCGTAATAGCGGGAAGAATTATGAGCCGCCGCATCATGGGCGCCGCATCTTTCATCGAAATCCAAGACTCTTTCGGGAGAATCCAGGCTTATGTGAAGAGAGACGAAATATGCCCGGGAGAGGACAAGACTCTGTATAACACCGTATTCAAGAAACTACTCGACATAGGTGATATCATCGGCCTCAAAGGGTTTGCGTTCGTAACTCAGACAGGGCAGAAGACCATTCATGTCAAAGAACTTACCGTTTTAAGCAAGTCATTGAGGGTTCTTCCTATCGTAAAGGAAAAGGACGGAGAGGTGTTCGATGCATTCGCCGATCCTGAATTATGGTCTTTCGCTCCTACACCCAGCTCATCCGTAAGCTTTTCAACGCTTACCGGT
>CAMGTS010000185.1 GCA_946062035.1 uncultured Bacteroidales bacterium | reverse complement strand
ATAGCAAGAGTGCAAAGGCCAGAGTGAACAGGATTATTAAAGAGATTGACAAGTGTATCTCATTATTGAATGATTAATTATGGCGGTCAAGAAGATTGAGATGAGGTTGAATATTGACGGTGTTGAGTTCGTCTACTCCGTCAATCCGTCGGAAGAGGCGCTGTTCGCGAAGGCTGAGGAGATAGTTAACAGAGAGATTGACTTACTTAGGAAACATAGAACCACGCAATCATATTCTTACGAGAGGATTCTGATAGCGGTTCTGATAAAGATAGTTCTTGAAAATCTCCGTAAGGGAGACGAATCCGAGGAGATACTTCAGGAGCTCAATATTATGAACAATGGTTTAAGTTCTTATTTGGACAAGAATTAAGCCGCCGGTGTGCTCTTTGCCGAAAATCAACATTTTAAACTGAACCGAGTCATTTAGGCATACAATGACAGGCCTGGGTTACCCTTCGGGGGATTCCGCTTGCGGGACGTTGGAAGTCAGCGAATGTACAAGACTCAAATCTTAATTTTTTGAGATTTTTCAGAAAACGGCACACTTGGCGGCTTTTTATTTGGCAATTATTTAACACATATATAAACAATGGATACAGTTTCAACGATTATCCTCGCTATTGGATGTGCCATTGTCGGTTTTTTGGCAGGATACATGATTGTAAAATCTGTCCTTCTTAAAAACAACAAGGCAAGAATCCTGCAAGAGGCGTTAAAAGAGGGTGAGGATATTAAAAAAGAGAAAATATTTCAGGCTAAAGAGAAATTTCTCCAACTGAAAACAGAACACGAGCAGTACATCAATAAAAAAGAGGGTGAGCTCAGAGAGAAGGAAGATAAAATCAAGTCTCGCGAAAACGCTGTCAATCAACAAAACAGCGAACTTGGAAGGAAGGAGAAGGAGGTTGAGGCGATAAGAAACAACCTTAAACTCCAGACCGAAATCGTCGCCAAGAAGAGCGATGAGTACGAAAAGCTCCGTCAGGAAGAGATTCTCAAGATGGAGAACATTGCCGGCATGTCGGCAGAAGAGGCCAAGAAACAGCTTGTAGAAGCCATGAAGGCGGAAGCCCGTTCAGAGGCGCAGTCTTATATCAACGATGTCATGGACGAAGCCCGAATCAATGCGTCAAAAGAGGCTAAGAGGATAGTTATCAACACTATCCAGAGAACCGCCCCCGAAGTCGCTATAGAAAATGCGGTAACGGTCTTCAACATCGAGAACGATGAGATAAAAGGGCGTATCATTGGTAGAGAGGGACGCAACATCCGTGCTTTGGAGGCCGCTACAGGCGTAGAAATCGTTGTTGATGACACCCCTGAGGCTATTCTTCTCTCGGCGTTTGACCCTGTAAGAAGAGAGGTAGCAAGGCTTGCGCTTCATCAGCTTGTGGCAGACGGCAGAATCCACCCTGCAAGAATTGAGGAAGTTGTAGCAAAAGTCAAGAAACAGCTTGAAGATGAGATACTTGAGACAGGTAAGAGAACCTGCATCGACCTCGGCATCCACGGTTTGAGCCTTGAACTTGTGAAACTCGTAGGACGTATGAAGTATCGTTCTTCTTACGGACAGAATCTTCTCCAGCACTCACGCGAAGTCGCCAACCTCTGTGCGGCAATGGCTTCAGAGCTTGGGCTTAATTCCAAAATTGCGAAAAGAGCAGGTTTGCTACATGATATAGGCAAGGTTTCAGAAGAGGATCCTGATCTTCCACACGCACTCCTCGGTATGAAGATGGCTGAGAAGTACAAGGAGAAACCCGAGATTTGCAACGCTATCGGCGCTCACCACGAGGAGATTGAGATGACATCATTGATCTCTCCTCTTGTAATGGTCGCCGATGCCATTTCAGGTGCAAGACCTGGCGCTCGTCGTGAAGTGATTGAGAGCTATATCAAGCGTCTGAAAGATATGGAGGATATCGCATTGTCATACAATGGCGTGACCAAGACATACGCTATCCAGGCCGGACGTGAGCTAAGAGTTATCGTCGGCAGCGAGCAGGTTTCAGATAAGGATATCGAGAACCTTTCAGCCGAGATAGCAAGGCGCATCCAGAACGAAATGACCTATCCTGGACAGGTAAAAATTACCGTCATCAGAGAATCTCGTTCAGTGGCGTTCGCCAAATAAATGAAGCTGACATAAAAGTCACTGAATCACATAAAACACCTGCCGTATTCATATTGAAGCGGCAGGTATTGTTATTATAAACTATATGAATTGGATTATACTTGTTATCGCAGGTTTCTGCGAGGTAGGTTTCACCTATTGCTTAGGACGTGCGAGGCTTGTTGAAGGGCTTGCGAAATGGGGCTGGTGGGGCGGCTTTCTTCTGTTTTCTATCGCCAGTATGGTATTACTGGCTAAAGCTACACAGCACCTCCCTATAGGGACAGCCTACGCCGTATGGACGGGTATCGGAGCTGTCGGGACAGTACTGATGGGAATCTTCGTTTTCCACGAACCCGCTACATTCTGGCGCATATTCTTCATATTCACCCTGATAGCCTCTATCATCGGACTCAAAGTAGTTTCCTAAGACTTTTGCTGTCCCGTGTGGAAACGGGCTTATAGCATACTTATAATCAGGAGACGACACGAGTATCACAAATCGTTTTGGCAACATTACCCGAACGATATACCCACAAAAAAGAAGGTGAGAGAATAATATTCTCTCACCTTCTTTTTATCTGTAACGCAGCTATTTCATCGCTGTCCAAGCAATCAAATGCGGCGCCTCACTATTTGTTAAAGAAATCCACAACCTCCCCAATGAGACCGTTGATCTGGCACTGGCTCTTCAAAGTCTCGATCGGGAAGCCGAGAGTTACGACTTTATAGTCAGAGCCATCATAAGCGACTCCGGCAGAGATACTTGACTGAGGATAACGGAAGATTGTATAGGCGTTTTCGCAA
>CAMGTS010000184.1 GCA_946062035.1 uncultured Bacteroidales bacterium | reverse complement strand
AAAAACGTTATGGCAAAAGTCAAGAAAGCATATTTCTGTAGCAAATGTGGATATGAAAGCCCTAAGTGGCTGGGACAGTGCCCTTCATGCAGGGAGTGGAACACATTTACAGAAGAAGTCATCAGCAAAGGCGAAAGCCTCTCTTTAAAAAGCATAACGTTCGGATCACAGAGTGCAAAACCCATGAAACTCTCTGAGATTGAAGCAGGTGGAAAAGAAGATAGGATTATATTGGGAAGCCCTGACGGTAATGGAAGCGAATTAGACAGAATCCTCGGAGGAGGAATGGTAAAAGGTTCTATGGTACTGATAGGAGGAGAGCCTGGTATAGGAAAGAGCACCCTCTCATTGCAGATTCCTCTTAACAGTCCTAAGCTCAAGACTTTATATGTATCAGGAGAGGAGAGCGCAAGGCAGATTAAACTCCGTGCGGAAAGATTGGGAGGAACTCATGACAATTGCATCGTACTTGCCGAAACTCTGCTCGAAAACATTATCGGACAAGCGAAAGCGATCGCACCCCAATTACTTATAATTGACTCTATACAAACCGTATTTTCAGAACTGATAGAATCCTCTGCGGGAAGTGTATCGCAAGTCAAAGAGTGCGCCGCCGCCCTGCTTCGCTTTGCAAAAGAAACCAACACCCCTGTTATAGTTATAGGACACATAACAAAAGAGGGCAACATAGCAGGACCTAAGGTCTTGGAGCATATTGTGGATGTGGTGCTTCAATTCGAAGGGGACTCCCGCAATTCATTCAGAATCCTAAGAGGTATCAAAAACCGTTTCGGAGCGGCATCAGAACTTGCTGTCTATGAGATGACTTCACACGGAATGAGAGAAGTCCTTAATCCTTCGGAGATGTTCATCCCGACTCATGAAGGGGATCTCAGCGGAATTTCCGTTGCAGCCACGTTAGACGGCACACGCCCATTCCTCATTGAAATACAAGCACTTGTAAGCACAGCCGCATACGGCACTCCACAACGTTCCGCAACAGGGTTTGACGTTAGGCGTATGAACATGCTGCTTGCTGTTTTGGAAAAAAGAGTGGGGTTCAAGCTCTCTGCAAAAGATGTATTCCTGAATATGGCCGGAGGGGTCAGAATATCCGATCCGGCTTGCGACCTCGCCACAGTGATAAGTATCTTGTCATCGAATTTTGATATTGCTGTCAACCAACACTATGCATTTGCGGCAGAAGTTGGCTTGAGCGGAGAGTTGCGACCTGTCTCACAGGTGGGAAGAAGAATCGCCGAAGCCGAAAAATTAGGCTTCAAGAAAATTTTCATTTCATCCTACTGCAAGGTTGAAGAGGATGGAAAACGAAAGATTGAAGTAATCAGAGCCTCAAACATCCCCGCCATTGTCAGGGAAATTTTCCACACGGAACGTTAGCGCAAGCTAAAACTTGACGGCACGGACGAAACGAGGTCTGTTACTTATATCCGTAACGACCTGCGGCTGAAGAAATCCTATCTCACCAAGAAGAGCCGCGACTTCATGCGCATACTGCTCGTTGACCTCAAAGTAAATCCTGCCGTCAGGATTAAGATGCTCCAACGCCATTTCCGCAATCTTTCTGTAGAAGAGAAGCGGCATCGCATCGGGGACAAACAGAGCCTCTGAAGGTTCAAAGTCAAGGACATTACAACGTATCTCAGGCTTCTCTTTTTCAGTGATATATGGAGGATTGCTTACTATAATGTCAAACTTTATGTCTGCCAGCTCCGCAAGGTCGTCTGTCTTAAAGAATGCCGGATCGAGAACATCCGTCTTGTAGAATTTAGGAGGATTGTAGTCCAGTCCGCCCTCCTTTACAAAGTCTGGTCTTATCCTCTCTATTTTCTGATTTTCAGCATAATGCAAAGCATCTAAGGATTTGTCGCAGGCATAGACTTCGGACAATGGGAACAACTTCCAAAGACTCCAGGCGATACATCCGCTACCGGTACAGACATCCATTATCTTAAGTCTTCTCTGCGAATTGTTACTGAATACGATAAGGCTCACAAGTTCCTCTGTTTCAGGTCTTGGTATAAGAACCCCTTTTCCGACATTGAACTTTTCTCCGCAAAATTTCTCAAAGCCGATTATATATTGTACAGGCTCGCCGTTTTTAAGGCGGGATATGACATCGCTCCAAAATGCGGTAGAGAATGGTATTTCCCTGTCAGGCTCGGAAACCAACGTATGATTGGGAATATCGCATAAATCCAGCAATAGTCTGTTAGCCAAAGATTTTGCCTCAGCGACAGAATAATTCATCCTGCACTCCGAAGAGATCACCTCTTTTATCAATTCTTCCGTGAATTCCTTTACTGTCATTAGTCGAGAAGTTGTGAAATAAAATCTTTCAGTTCCAAGCCCGCTACTTCAACCTGACGGGGAATAAGGCTCTCTTTAGTCATTCCCGGAACTGTATTTACCTCCAAAAAGTAGATATCGCCCTCTTTGGTCAAAATGTAATCGATTCTCACGACTCCGCTGCAGCCCATGAAACTATAGATTCTTTCACTCATGTTCTGTATGCGGGATGTCGTGTCAGCATCCAAAGGAGCCGGGCATATTTCGTCCGATTTTCCGAGGTATTTAGCTTCGTAATCAAAATATTCCCTATCGGTAACTATTTCTGTAACAGGTAGTTTGCGAATAGAGCCATGAACTTTATATACACCGTTGGTGATCTCTCGTCCCTCTATCGCCTCCTCCGCTATGACCATGTCACATTCTGTAAAGGCGTGCCTGATAGCCGCCTCAACTTCCTCTTCGCATTTGACCTTGGTAACGCCGAAACTGCTTCCTCCGACAGTAGGTTTTACAAACATAGGCAGACCGACTCTCCTTACGATTTCACGCACAGAATAAGGGGTGATGAAGATCATTTAATTTTTGAAAGGAGATTTTTTATTATGGATTCTATGACTACTCTGCAGATC
>CAMGTS010000183.1 GCA_946062035.1 uncultured Bacteroidales bacterium | reverse complement strand
GATTATAGTTCCAATTAAGGACGGTGAGAACATAGAGAGAGCATTGAAGAAATTCAAGAGAAAATTCGAGAAGACCGGCGTTATCCGTGAGCTTAGAGACCGCAAGGCTTTTGAGAAACCTTCTGTAAGGAAGAGAGCACAGAAGCTGAAGGCTATCTATGTTAAGCAGCTTCAGATTAACGAGGAATAATTCCCGATATAGTTTTTCATAGAGATAAGTTTGTAAGGAGGAGACTGATTCGTTTCAGTCCCCTCCTTTCTTTTATGCGGTATGGAATGTCTGTCTGTATTCGACAGGAGTCTTGCCTGTGATTTTCTTGAAAGCTAATTTTTCTTGCCGGAGTGGGGATGGGCGGCGGCGTAGACCTTTTTCAGCTGTTCGAAAGAGTTGTGGGTATAGACCTCAGTAGCGGCGAGATTTGAGTGTCCGAGGACTTCTTTGATGCTGTTGAGGTCAGCCCCATTGTTGAGCAGTGCGGTGGCGAACGAGTGGCGCAGGACATGCGGAGATTTTTTCCCGCTGAAGCCTTTTATCCCCGTAAGCTCCTTTTTGACTATATTATTGATAAACGCCAGGTAGAGCGGCGCACATTTGTCTGTAAGGAAAAACGCAGCCTCTCCATCGGAAGAATTGTGCTCCTTAATAAAACTCTCTCTTGAAATAAGATATGAGTCTATATTCTCTTTGAGGATCTCTACTACCGGGATTTCCCTCTCCTTATTGCCCTTGCCTATGATTCTGAACAGACCTCTTGCCTTATCGTAGTCGTATGTCTTAAGTGAGGCTACTTCGGCTCTACGCATACCTGTATCGTATATGAGTTGGACCATAAGCCTGTTCCGTATGGATGAATAGTCGCTTCCGACCGGTCGTGCAAGATAATCCGCCATGGCTCCCTGCGTGTAGAATGCGGGAAGCCTTTTTTTCTTTTTTGGATGGAATACCTCTTTGACAGGGTTGCTCTCCATCTTGCCTTGCATGATAAGATAGTTGCAATAGGTGCTGATTCCGCTCAGCATCAAGTTTACGCTTTCAGGGCTTAGCCTGTCATCCAACCCTTTAGCTATGAATGCTCGTATATTGTTGACTGTTAGGTGACCGACGCTGTCACTGTCTGCATGGATAAAAGCGTAGAACCTCTTTATCGCATTTGAATAAAGAATCCGGGTGCGTGGTGAGTACCTTTTTCTCACCCGCAGATAATCCAAAAAGTCTTCCATACAGCCCATATTGCGAAGTTAACTTCAAATCCCGGCTGATGCAAATATTCCCGCTTTGCATATCCGGGGAATTATCCCTATCTTTAATACAGGAATTTAGTACTAACTTTAAAAATAGGAGGTCATTATGGAGATCAGAATCCAGAGCGTTAAGTTTAATGCAGATGAAAAGCTTCTCGCATTCGTCAACAAAAAAGTAGAAAAGTTGGGAAAATTCTTCGATGGTTTCATGGAGGCGGATGTAACCCTCTCCCTTTTGCCTGACAATCTGAATAAAGAGGTGAAAATCAAACTTCAGGTTCCAGGGGACAATCTCTTCATTACCCGCAATGCCAAGACTTTTGAAGATGCTGTCGTAGATTGTGTAGATGTCCTTAAAGGACAGATAGTCAAGATGAAAGAGACAAGATTCGATAAATAGAATACGGATCTTATGCATACAGAACGGTCGCTGTCCTTCGGGACGGCGGCCGTTTGTTATTATAGCAGGATAGCGTTAGTTAGAAAAATAACGATACAAGATCTTCCTTTGAAATGCCGGTAAAGAATTCATCGGTGTTAAGGCTGCTGAGCTTTTCGGATATGGATTCTTTGCTGAAGTGTGTGCCGGATAGCGTTTGTTCGAACTCTTCGGTCGGTCTTGTGAAAAAGTAGTCGCCCTTAACTTGCAGCTCAGTTATAATTCCTTTGTCTACAGTGAAATAGAACTCTAAAAGTCCTGTCGGAAATTTTTTTATGCTCTGTCTGCTGAACTTCGGGGAGCTGCCGAAGTTCCACTCGTCTGTACCATATTTCAGACGCTTCAAATCCTCTATCTCTTTCCTTTGAGCGTCAGTGAAACTATATTTTTCGAAATCCTCATCCGAGCCATGGTTAGAGCATATATATTTAGCGAGAAAATCCTTAAACCACTCAATATCATGTGGTTCGGCAAGATGCTCCTTGATGTTTGTAACCCGTGCACGATTGCTTTGCACCGCCTTGCCGATGAATTTTTCAGGACGGGATCTAAGGGCTGAGGAAAGGTTTGAGATTGAAGTGTCGAATAATAAGGTACCATGCTGTACAATCCGCTCTTTCCACTGACAGACCGCATTGCCTGAGAATTTTTTACCGTCTATCAGCAGATCGTTCCTCCCCTCCAAATATGCTTTGACCCCTATTAAGTTTAACGCCTCTATGATAGGGGAGGTAAAGCGGCGGAACATCGCTCCTGTATCTTCTCCGGGGATTCTTCGCTGAATGAACGTGAAGTTCAGATTGCCAAGATCATGAAAGACAGCCCCTCCGCCTGTCATTCTGCGGACTACCTTGATTTCGTTTTGTTTGACATAGTCGTAATCGATTTCCGCAAGGGTATTCTGATAACGTCCGACTATGATCGCATCGCTGTTGCGCCATAACCTGAAAACAGGTTCGGTAAAATTCTTGAGAAGATACTCCTCCTCCGCAAGGTTGAGGTAAGGGTCTGTGCAGATGTCATCAATAAACAACATATCCCTGAAAATTTTTGAGACATTTTACGCATTCACTCTGCTGCTTTTCAGAAATCTATTGACGTAAAACCTGAGTAGCGAGTATGTCATCGCTCCCACCATCAATCCGAAAACCGCACCGCCGAGTACGTCTGTCAAGAAGTGTCTTCCCAACTATCTTCTGCTGTACCATCCAGCAAGGCAGATTGTTACAATTGACATGGCGTAAAACTTGTTTTTGATGACAA
>CAMGTS010000182.1 GCA_946062035.1 uncultured Bacteroidales bacterium | reverse complement strand
GTCGACAAAATACAACAGGTTATCAGGCTAATACGAAGCAAGGGTGTAGGCATCTACTTTATCACTCAAAGTCCTACCGATATTCCGGACGGAATACTCGGGCAATTAGGCAACAGAGTACAGCATGCGTTAAGGGCATATACTCCTAAGGATCAGAAGGCAGTAAAGGCAGCCGCAACCACTTTCAGACCGAATCCCAAGCTGAATACGGAAGATGCTATCACAACCCTCGGTACAGGAGAAGCGTTGGTTTCATTCTTAGATACAGACGGCACTCCGACAATAGTCGAAAAGGCGAAAATCCTGTTCCCGCTCAGTCAGATTGGTGCGGTAACAGAGAATGAAAGAGAGGAAATCATCAAAAGGTCAAGGCTTTACGGTCGCTATGAAAAAGTCTGCGACAGAGAAAGCGCATTTGAAGTCCTGCTTGCGGAAAGCATGGAACAGGAGAAACAGTCTGCGCTTGCCAAGCAGGAAGCGGCATTAGCAAAGCAGGAAGAAGCAGAGATGAGAGATAAAGCCAAAGCGGAAAAGAGTGGCGGTAAGCAAGGCAAAGGGCTGTTCGGCAAGGTGTTCGGAGCGGTATTGACTGCCGTAACCGCCTCAGTAGCGACAAGTGTGGGAACAAGCGTTTCCAATAAGATAAGCGGCAAGAAGACAAAGAGCCGGACAAGTATGGGGAATAAGGTTGTAAAGAATGCGACGACAGCCGCAACCCGCACTCTGACCCGCTCCATCCTTGGTAATCTTCTGAAGTAGTCTGTAAACCTACGCTACAGTTATATGGCGAAGTTCTAATCAACAAGAACATGAGAGACAGACATTTATCAATATTAGCATTTCAGGTCAGATGAGTTTGTATATACTTGTAATCATCGGTGTATTAGCAGGTTTTGTGGCAGGATTGGCGGTATCTTTTATCAGATCCGGCAAAATCAGCGGGCTTAAGGCGGAGTACTCAAACCTTAAAAACAATCTCGATGCGCTGCAACTTTCTAAAAAAGAGAGTGAAGATCAACTTAGAAAAGATTATACCGCACAACTCGAATCCTTGCAGAAGTCCAAAAAAGAGAGCGAAGAACAGCTCAGAAAAGACTACAATGCCAGGATTGAATCGCTACAGGCCGCAAAAAAAGAGAGCGAGGAGCAGTTGAGGAAAGACTACAACGCCCAAATTGAATCACTTAAGCAAGAGCGCAAAGAGTCAGAGTCTTCTATCAAATCAGAATATGAGCAAAACCTTGAACGTGAAAGGAAAAATGCGAAACAGTTGAAAGAGGAGAGCGACAAACAATGGGAAGTCAAGTTCGAGAAATTACAGGAATCCATGCAAAAGCTTACAGCAGAGCAACTTGACAAAAAGCAGGAGCAGCTTGATGAAAGCAATCGCAAGCAGATGGAAGATCTGATGAGACCTCTGAGAGAAAAGTTCGAGGAATTCAAGAAATCGGTCGAGGAGAGCAAAAAAGAGAACGCTGCAAGCAAAACTTCCATTGAAGAGAAGTTCAAGTCAACGATGGAACTTTTTCAACAATCACAAGATCAGGCCATTAAGACCTTAAAGGAAGAGACTGCGAAAATAGGCAGCGATGCGAATAATCTCTCCAAAGCCCTCAAGGGAGACAGCAAACTGCAAGGTGACTGGGGAGAGATGCTTCTCTCTTCAATCTTGGAAAACAGCGGTCTGCGCAAAGGGGAGGAGTACTTTGTCCAGGAGAATATCAAGGATGAAGAGGGCAAAAACTATCGTCCGGATGTAATAGTGAAACTTCCTGAGGGTAAGGATATTATAATAGATTCCAAAGTATCGCTCACAGCCTACTCGGAAGCTGTCGCCCAAGAGGATGAAAAGAAAAAAGAGAGCCTGATTAACGAACATGTCAAGAGCGTTGTAAAGCACATCGACGAACTTGCCGCAAAAGATTATATCAAAAAAGTAAACGAGTCATCCACAGGCAATTACAACCCTATAGGATATGTACTGATGTTCGTTCCTAATGAGAGCAGCTATATATGCGCCCTTAAACGGGACAGCACCCTCGGCCAATACGCATACAAGAAGGGGGTGATCCTCGTTTCTCCGAGCAATATGATGATGGCGCTACAGCTTGCCAACAACATGTGGCACATCGAGAAACAAAACAAGAACGTGCAGAAGATTGTAGATAAAGCATATAGCCTCTACACGAAAGTATCTAACTTCCAGGATTCCTTCGAAAAAGTCAGTGAAAAAATAGAATCTTTGGGCAAGACATTCGAAGAAGCTCGCAAACAACTGTACTCAGGAAGAGGCTCAGTAATCAAGCAGGTCAAAGGGTTGACCGAACTCGGAGTAAACGTCTCAAAGGACAAGCAGCTTACAATCCCGGAAGCTTTTGATGAAGAGTAAATTAACAACAATGAATATGAAACGTAGTTTAACGACAGCCGCCGTTATCATGGCAGCTATTTTTGTCCTTGCCGGATGCAAGAGCAAATCATCAGACAGCGTATCGGCTGTACTTCTTACAGATAGCCTGACGTATAATAAAGTCCAGGGAGATACTATCAAATGTACAATCAAGGTAGATTGCCCGAGCGAAGGCAATGAGCTTGCGGCTGTAGTACGCGATTACATATCTGAAGAATTAAGAAAATCAGTAATACCCGAAAGCGTCGTAGACAGCACCAAGACGGCCGCTTACCAAGGCGATGAGACAAGCGGCTCAGCTGTCATTGATTTTTACGGTGATGCGATATACTCATACCTTGAAGGGATTGTAAAAGAGGCAGGAAATGACTGGCAGCCGCATTTGGAGTATATGGTTGAAATCAAAAAATCTGACGAAACAGATAAATATGTAACGTACACAAGTACAAGTTATTGCTATTTGGGCGGAGCACACGGAGCGGCTACAAACTACTCAAAGAACATCTCAAAAGAAAGTCCAAAGGTTGTGGAACTTACCGTAGACA
>CAMGTS010000181.1 GCA_946062035.1 uncultured Bacteroidales bacterium | reverse complement strand
CCTTTGAGAGGTAGACATTATCCTCAAAACCGACCCTTACGTGGCCTCCGTGGATAATAGCGAGAGCGGCGAGCGGGAACTCATAACGGCCCACACCCGCAACAGTATAAGTACTGCCTTCAGGAATAGAACCTGCGAGGAAAGTAAAGTCTCTTATATCGCCGCCGATACCGCCGTTGACACCCATTACGAAGTCAAAGTGGATAGGAGTCTTGATATAACCCTTCTTCGCAAGACGTACCGCCATTTCGATCATACTCTTGTCGAATACTTCGCACTCAGGCTTGATGTTTCTCTCGATCATCTTCTCGCCGAAGTATTTGATTGTATTCTCGGTGTTCTCGAAAATCTCGTCACCGCCAAAGTTGAGCGTTCCGCAATCCAATGTCGCCATTTCAGGATGAAGCTCTGTAGGCTGAAGTCTCTCATCGTTAGACATACCTACCGCACCACCGGTTGAAGGCTGTATAATGACATCATGGCAAACCTCTCTGATTGCTTTCATGATAACCTCAAATCTGCCCTTATCCTGAGTTGGAGTACCGTCATCCCATCTTACATGAAGGTGGATTATGCTTGCACCCGCATCGTAAGCGCTCTTAGCCTCTCTTACGTACTCTTCAACAGTGTAAGGGACAGCAGGGTTCTGCGCCTTTGTAACCTCTGCACCGCTGATTGCGTTGGTGATAATAAGTTTTTCCATGTATCCTACTTTTTATTTCTCTGGCATTTCAAAGGGACAACACAAGTGCCACTTGCCTTGCATACAACTATAGGCTCGGCGAGTACATCAGCTGCGGAATCTGAAACATCAGGTCTCGGAGCGATAACCTTTTTGGCTACGAAAGTCATCTTGCGTGATGTGTTTCCTACGTGAGTGATCTCACCTGTAGCCTCGATATAGTCGCCGGCATAGACAGGAGCGATAAATTCAACACTATCGTAAGCCTTGAACAGCCCCTCGTCACCATCGTTGATGATAAGAAGCTCGGTAGCTACGTCACCAAATAATTTTAACATGTGGGCGCCGTCAACAAGACCGCCGCCATAATGGGCATCCTCACCGCCCATTCTAACTCTGATAAGTGAAGTCGTTTTCATTATTCTCTAACTTTTTGAAGATTATTCGTCGATTGATAAATGTAGTTTACGAACAAAGAAGGAGTGATAACCTCGCGAGGCTTAATCTCGCCTGCAGGAACAATCTTCTCAGCCTCTACGATGACGACATCCGCTGCTGTAGCCATGAGAGGGTTAAAGTTCTGCGAAGTTCCCTCATAGATACAGTTACCTTTCTCATCAGCTACTGTAGCGCCGATAAGAGCGATATCCGCACGAAGAGGTTTTTCAAGAAGATATGTCTTGCCGTCTACATCAACAGTAGGCTTGCCCTCGGCTACTACAGTGCCCATACCGGTTGTAGTCAAAACACCGCCGAGACCGCTTCCGCCGCATCTTATTCTCTCTGCAAGAGTTCCCTGTGGGCAGAATTCGATTTCAAGCTCGCCCGCATTCATCTGAGCGGCTGTATCAGGATTAGTTCCTATATGAGAAACATAGAGTTTTTTGACTTTATGGGTCCCTATAAGATTTCCTACTCCTATTCCCTGATAAGCTGTATCATTGCAGATGATAGTAAGATCTTTGACATCTGTCTTAGACAAAGCCTCAAGGATATCAAGAGGAGAACCGGCAGCCAAAAAGCCGCCTACCATAATTGTCATACCGTCTTTAATCTTTGCGACGGCATCCTGTAATGAAATACTCTTGTTCATACACTAAAAGTTTGAATTATTTATTATCTAAAATATTCAGTTTGGGTTGCTTCGGGCGACGCCCGACTTTTACTCATCAAATATAGTAAAAATTCCGACAAAAAATATAACAAAGTTGTTATTTTTTCAACAACGTCATTTTTAGCTGATTTCGGGGTTTTTACAGCTCATAATCCAGCTATTTTCATTAGATTTGTAGGAAACGTCGGGTATGCGGACTAAAATACAGACCCATTGTACGCTCCGGCAGACACGGATGTCTTACGTACCCGTACGGCGGCATACACCCTTGATAAGGGTATACAATTTATGACAGAATAAATTTCAGACAAATGGAATACAAGAACTTAATCGTAGAAGTCGCAGACAAGATCTGCACAGTAAAAATCAACAGGCCACAGGCCATGAATGCGCTGAACACAGAGGTTCTCGCAGACCTGGACGCAGCCTTCGACGCAATTGCGTCGGATAATGAAATTTCCGTGGTGATTCTCACCGGCGAGGGAAGAGCGTTTGTAGCGGGAGCCGACATTTCGCAGATGAGCACCATGAACGCTTCGGAAGGCAAGGCTTTCGGCGTATACGGAGCTGAAGTTTTCAGAAAGATCGAGAACATAGGCAAACCTGTCATAGCGGCCATTAACGGCTTCGCATTGGGCGGCGGATGCGAGCTTGCGATGTCATGCGATATCCGTATCGCCGCATCGAAGGCAAAAATAGGACAGCCTGAGACCGGTCTCGGCATTACCCCTGGATTTTCGGGTACGCAGAGACTTCCAAGACTCGTAGGCGAAGGAAAAGCGAAGGAGCTTATCTATACAGCCAAGGCCATTACAGCTGAGGAGGCTTGCAGAATCGGTCTTGTAAACAAGGTCGTAGAGCCTGAAACCCTCATGGAAGAGACTCTTGCCATGGCCAAGACTATAGCTAAGAACGCCCCTCTTGCGGTCAGATACAGCAAAGAGGCCATCAATAGAGGTGTTCAGACCGACATCGATACAGCCATCGCAATCGAAAACAACCTCTTCGGACTCTGCTTCGCCACAGAAGACCAGAAAGAGGGCATGAAAGCCTTTTTCGAAAAGAGAGCGGCTGAGTGGAAAAACAAATAAGAGGACGTTTTTAGTAACAACATAGTTATTTTTTGACTATCTTGCGAATAAATCCTCCAAGGAAATAGTTAAC
>CAMGTS010000180.1 GCA_946062035.1 uncultured Bacteroidales bacterium | reverse complement strand
CTGATAGGCAGATTAAGAGACGGTTCGGAGTATTGGCGGGAGCAATGATATTATCACTACTGAAAAATCCCATAGAAATTCACTCTATACTATCTGTCCTCTTTCATCATCTTAAAAACTGCTGATCTCTCAGGTGGGTATGTTTTATTACGCATTTTCTTTGCGCATAAAATGCACAAAATTCATTGGCCGCCTGAAAATTAGTCTAAGCTCTTTAATACTCTACTGAATCTTCGCACAGAAATCCTGCATAGTTATTCCATCAACTTCTTGTATTTAAAGCGTTTTGGCTCAACATTGCCGAGTCTTGCCTTCTTGTTTTCCTCGTACTCCTGATAGTTGCCCTCAAAGAAATAGACCTTAGAATCACCCTCAAACGCAAGGATATGAGTCGCTATTCTGTCCAAGAACCAACGGTCATGGCTGACAACCACAGCGCATCCGGCGAACCCTTCAAGCCCCTCCTCTAATGCTCGTATAGTGTTGACATCCACATCATTGGTAGGCTCGTCAAGCAAGAGGACGTTGCCCTCGTCTTTCAATGTCAATGCAAGGTGGAGCCTGTTTCTCTCACCGCCTGAAAGCACTCCGCAAAGCTTCTCCTGATCCGCCCCGCTGAAGTTGAAGCGTGACACCCATGCACGGGCATTGACATCTTTATTGCCCATCCTTATCCACTCGGAATTGCCTGCAATCGTTTCATAAACGGTTAGATCCGGGTCTATACTCCTATGCTGCTGGTCGACGTATGAAATTTTCACTGTTTCACCCAATTCGATTGTACCGCTGTCAGGCTGCTCAAGTCCCATGATCAGACGGAACAGAGTAGTCTTTCCCGCTCCGTTAGGACCGATAACACCTACGATGCCTGCAGGAGGAAGCACGAACGACAGGTTTTCGAACAAGAGTTTGTCCCCGTATTTTTTGCTTACATCGTGGAACTCAATTACTTTGTTGCCGAGATGCGGTCCGTTAGGAATGTAGATTTCAAGATTCTGCTCTTTCTCCTTAACATCTGCTGACGCAAGTTTCTCGTATGCGCCCAGACGGGCTTTTTGCTTTGCGTGCCTTGCCTTTGCACCCATTCGAACCCATTCAAGCTCTCTTTCAAGGGTTTTGCGGCGCTTGCTCTCGACCTTTTCCTCCATCGCAAGCCTCTGTGTCTTCTGGTCAAGCCATGAGCTGTAGTTGCCTTTCCAAGGAATTCCCTCGCCTCTGTCAAGTTCAAGAATCCATCCTGCGACATCGTCAAGGAAATAACGGTCGTGAGTTACCGCTATGACAGTTCCCTTATATTGTCTCAAGTGCGCTTCAAGCCACTGAATACTCTCTGTATCAAGATGGTTGGTAGGCTCGTCCAATAGCAGGACATCCGGTTGTTTGAGCAGAAGTCTGCAAAGGGCGACCCTTCTTCTCTCACCTCCCGACAAAGTCGAGACCTTAGCGTCGGGCGGCGGACATTGTAGCGCATCCATAGCTCTTTCCAACTTGGAATCTATCTCCCAACCGTCACAATGCTCAATTTTTTCTGTAAGCTCGCCCTGGCGTTCCATAAGTTTGTTCATCTCATCGTCACTCATCGGTTCACAGAACTTTGCGGAAATCTCATTGTACTCATTGAGCAAATCCATGACCTCCTGAACGCCTTCCTGCACCACTTCCAATACAGTCTTTTCGGGATCCATCTGTGGTTCCTGCTCCAAATACCCGACAGAATATCCCGGAGCCCAGACTACCTCTCCCTGATAGGATTTCTCTATGCCTGCGATAATCTTCATCAAAGTTGACTTACCAGAACCGTTAAGACCGATAATACCGATTTTTGCGCCATAGAAGAATGAAAGGTATATGTCTTTGAGAATAACCTTATTGTTGTGCGGCAATATCTTGCCGACACCATTCATTGAGAATATGATTTTTTCGTCTGCCATATATCTTACTTTTTATATTGTCGTTTGATAGATGAAACTTGGCTTGTCCGGAACTGAGCCCTGAGCCTGTTTCTTCGGTTTGGGCAAAGTTAACCAATAAATTTAATTACTACTTTTGCCGCTGCTTCTTTAAACGATTATAATCGTTTTCACACGTTTATACTCGTTTAATGGAATTTTTAAACGTTTTGATACGGACAAAACGGATATAAACAGCATAGATTAGCTATATGAAAAGCGATATATTTCACAAAATAGGCGAATTCTTAAAGAGAAAAGATATAGTAGTGTCTTTGAAAAGATACGGAGTAGCTGCTCCGAGCGCTATGGCTCAGGGGCTTTTCTGCACTTTACTTATAGGCACTATCCTCAATGCTATCGGGCAGCAGTTCGGAATAGGCTGGCTGAATTCTCCCATCGCAGTAGTGGGCGGAACGAGCTATACGGTCGGCGGAATAGCAAGTGCAATGAGCGGCCCTGCAATGGCTGTAGCTATAGGATATGCTCTTCAGGCACCGCCGCTTGTGCTTTTTTCGCTGATTGCCGTAGGATTCTCGGCTAATGCCCTCGGCGGGGCGGGTGGCCCTCTGGCCGTTTATTTCATTGCTATCATAGCATCTGAAGCCGGTAAGATTGTCTCTAAGGAGACAAAGGTGGACATACTTGTCACTCCGATAGTTACCGTGTGCATCGGAATAGCCGCCTCGCAATTTTTGGCCCCTGTGCTTGGAAAAGCGGCTATGAAAATAGGGGAACTTATAATGTATGCTACCAACTTGCAACCTTTCCTGATGGGTATTGTCGTATCTGTTCTCGTAGGAATTGCATTGACATTGCCGATTTCTTCGGCTGCGATTTGTGCAGCGTTCGGTCTAACCGGGCTTGCGGGAGGTGCCGCTGTGGCCGGCTGTTGCGCCCAAATGGTAGGGTTCGCAGTGATTTCTTTCCGGGAAAACAGATGGGGCGGCCTTGTGGCCCAGGGAATCGGAACATCTATGCTGCAGATCGGAAATATCGTCAGGAATCCGAAAATATTCATTGCGCCTATACTCACATCCGCC
>CAMGTS010000179.1 GCA_946062035.1 uncultured Bacteroidales bacterium | reverse complement strand
CCATAAACTTAGGAGTTCAGAAAACGCAGCTTGCTCAGAGCAAGAATCTTAGAGACCTCAAGAATCTCAAGGCCGACTACACGAGCAAGGCGGCGAAACTGCAGAACCAGAGCAGCCGGGAACAGATCAGGACAAAACTGATAGAAAACGGTTCGACATTGAAGAACCCCACCCACCCGGCACACGTTATAGAGAAGCCAAAGGCAGGAATATAGTACATGGAGCAAAACAATCTTATATTCAAAAGAATGGCGATATTTTTCCAATTCGCCATACTGATAACCGCTGTGGTTATCGGCAGGATTGTCTATGTACAGTACATTAATCCTACAAAGGTAACAACCGAAGACATCGCTTTCAGAGGTTTTAAGTTGGACGCAGTCAGGGGCGACATACTCGCATACGATGGCAGGACTCTAGCCACAAGTGTCCCTTATTACAAGGTAAGGATAGACTGCACCGTTCAGAATAAAGATACTTTCGACAAATATATTGACGGACTTTGCGCAAGTCTTGCCGGATTCTTCAAGGATAAAAGCGCAGGAGAATATAAGAAGTTGATTATCAAGGGAAGAAACGAAGGCAAGCGATACCTCTCCATTGGCAGCAGACTTGTTGACTATTCCGAACTCGCTGAAATCAAGAAGTTTCCGCTCTTCAACAAAGGAGCCAACAAAGGGGGAATCATTGTCGAAGAGAAATACAAAAGAAACAACCCATACGGAAGAAAAGCATATAGGACAATCGGGTTCATCAACACCGAGGGGGTCGGAGTCGGTATCGAAGGTACATGGGACTACTACCTGAAAGGCAAACCGGGACTGCAGATGAGACAGAAAGTCCTCGGAGGCGAATGGATTCCTATCAACACCGATCAGAATATCGCGCCGGAAAACGGTTATGACATAAGAACCACAATTAACATCGATTTTCAAGAGGCGGTAGAAAACGCTCTGAAAGAGCAACTTTCGAAAGGTCAGAACATTGAAGGAGCCACAGCTGTAGTCATGGAGACGAAGACCGGAGCGATAAGAGCCATAGCGAACCTCAAAAACGACGGTAAAGGAGGGTTCGATGAATCACTTAATTACGCTATCGGTCAGGCGACTGAGCCTGGCAGCGTACTGAAGTTAGTGACGTTGGTAGCACTGTTGGAGGACGGGTATGTAACGCTTGACACACAGGTTGACGGAGGAAACGGGCATTGGACCTATCTCACGCAAAAAGTCTCAGACAGCCATGCCGTCGGGTTGCAGGATGTTAGGGGAGCTTTCGCACACTCTTCAAACGTCTGCTTCGCCAAGTTAGCGACAAAGCACTACGCATCAGACCCGAAGAAATTCGTGAACAGAATACAGAACATGAAGTTGGGAGAGAGGTTTCACCTTGATATCCAGGGTGAAGCGGCGGCTACCATCCATTCGCCGGACAGCCCTATCTGGACTCCTGGACTATTGGCATCTATGGGATTCGGATACGGGTTGCTGATTACCCCTCTTCATACACTTACGTTCTACAACGCCATAGCCAATGACGGCAAGATGATGAAGCCATACTTTATAGAGGATTATGAGCGGGATGGCGCTATCGTCAAGCAGTTCAAGCCACAGGAGGTCAGCGGGGCGATTTGTTCGAAAGAGACCGCGAAAGCGGCGCAAGAGGCCCTGAGAGCGGTCGTTACGAGCGGAACAGGAAGGATGATGAAGAATGACAACTACCACATCAGCGGTAAGACGGGCACGGCGAGAGTCGCTTTTCCGGGCGGAGGCTACGAGCGAAACGGAATGAGAAAATACCAGGCGACTTTCTGCGGATACTTCCCGTCGGAAGACCCTGCATACTCACTGATAGTGATTCTCTATTCAGGGGAAACTCCCGGCAACTTCTACGGCGCATCTTGGGCGGGTCCTGTCTTTAAGAAGATAGCTGACTTCATATACGCCAATTCTCCGGAATGGAACGATCCTCTTGTAGAGAACCCGAAGAACGTGAAAAAGAGCAATCCGAACATCGCCAAGGGGACAGGGAACGAAAGCAGAAAGTCATTAGAGGTTCTTCCTGTAACAAACAAAAAACAGGTTTTGGCGGAGATCGGCAACAAGAGATGGGTCGACTTCACTTCCGATACCAACGGCGTAACCGCAAAAGAGTTTTCGGTTTTCAAAGATTCTCTCGTCAGCGTTGTGAACATGGGAATAAAGGACGCACTCTATCTTCTTGAAAATCAAGGTTTGAGAGTAAAGTTTTCAGGAAGGGGAAGAGTTGTGGCGCAAACGCCGGCGGCAGGAGCGAAAGTTGAAAAGAACGATATAATAACATTACAGCTCGAAGAGCAATAGAGGTCTATAGATTACTATGAGATTAGTTGAACTGTTGAAAGGATTGATGATTATCAGAGAGTTTCAGGGTAGAGAGATTCTGTCCGCCGAGACCGCTCTGCACTCTATAGTGAACAACTATGAGGTGAAAGACATAACGACAGATTCACGCACCTGTTCCCGCGGCTCTATGTTCGTTGCCGTCAGAGGAGCGGTAGAGGATGGCAGTAAGTTCATCGCAAGCGCAATAGAAAAAGGAGCGCAATTCGTTGTATGTGAGAATATTCCCGAAGAGGAAATCGCCCCGATGAAAAACGGCGCAAGGGATCTCGTGACTTACATTGTAATCAAAAACAGCAGGGAGGCTGTCGCAAAAATCGCAGCCAACTACTACAGCAGACCGTCACAGGAAATCAGGCTTATAGGAGTGACTGGCACAAACGGCAAGACCTCAATCGCCACACTTCTTTACAGAATGTTCACCAGGCTCGGCTATAAATGCGGATTACTCTCAACCATAGCGAATTACATAGGTGAGGAAAAATATCCTACTATCAATACGACACCGGGGCCTGTCGAGCTTAACAGGCTTTTGGATAAAATGGTCGCCGAAGGTTGCAAATACTGCTTCATGGAGGTCAGTTCCCATGCCATCGATCAGGAACGAATCGCTGAATTGAAGTTCACAG
>CAMGTS010000178.1 GCA_946062035.1 uncultured Bacteroidales bacterium | reverse complement strand
CCAGGGTTGTCTTGCCATGGTCAACGTGCGCAATAATCGCAATATTTCTAATCTTGTCCATAATCCGGGCAAAGGTAAAAAATATTGCATTTCGTTATCTTATTCCCACTCGATAGTTGCAGGCGGTTTTGAAGAGATATCGTAACATACCCTGTTGACCCCCTTGACCTTATTGATGATTTCGTTAGAAACCTTAGCGAGGAAGTCGTAAGGAAGGTGAACCCAGTCGGCTGTCATTCCGTCGTTCGAGACAACAGCACGCAACGCTACGGTATATTCGTATGTCCTTTCATCCCCCATAACACCGACGCTCTTCACCGGCAGAAGAATCGTACCTGCCTGCCATACAGCGTCATACAGAGATATCTCTCCACTCTCTTCAGCCGCGAAGCCGTTGGATGCGGCAGGAAGGTCGGTGATGTATTTACGCATCTCGTTGATATAGATGTAGTCCGCCTCCTTGAGGATTCTGAGTTTTTCACGGGTGACCTCACCCAATACCCTGATACCCAATCCAGGTCCCGGGAATGGATGGCGAGAGATAAGCTCCCTTTTAATACCTAACGCCCTGCCAGTCCTGCGTACCTCGTCTTTAAAAAGAGAGCGCAAAGGTTCTACAATTTTCAGATTCATCTTTTCCGGCAGACCACCGACATTGTGATGCGACTTAATCGTAGCGCTCGGCCCCTTTACTGAGCTTGACTCGATCACATCCGGATAGATAGTTCCCTGAGCAAGCCATTTGGCGTTTGTAATCTTCTGAGCTTCAGAGTCAAATACATCTATAAAAGTCTTGCCTATCGCTTTTCTCTTGCCCTCCGGGTCAGAAACACCTTCGAGTGCGGCAAGGAACCTTTCGCTTGCGTCTACACCTATAACGTTGAGACCCATGTCCTTATATTGCGCAAGCACATCTTCGAACTCATTCTTCCTCAGAAGTCCGTTGTCTACGAATATACAATGAAGGTTCTTACCTATCGCCTTGTTAATCAGGACAGCGGCCACCGAAGAATCCACGCCTCCGCTCAGGCCGAGGATAACATGGTCATCTCCAAGCTGTTGTTTAAGTTGTGCGACAGTAGCCTCTATAAAAGATTCTGTAGTCCAATCGCCTTTGCATCCGCAAATTCCCAAAACGAAGTTACCAAGCATCTTGCCACCAAACTGCGAATGGAAAACCTCGGGATGGTATTGGAAAGCGTATATATTTTTCTCTCTTATTTTATATGCCGCATTAGCGACAGTAGGAGTCGAAGCGATAAGTTCCGCCCCATCAGGAAGTTTGGTAATCGAATCTCCGTGGCTCATCCAGACCTGCGACTTGACAGGAACTCCCTCGAAAATCTTGTCTCCTGTCGCAGAAACGGTAAGCTCCGCCCTGCCGTATTCTCTTGTCTGAGAAGCTTCGACATTGCCGCCGCAGTTATATGCTATATACTGGGCTCCGTAACATATACCCAATACAGGCACCTTTCCGACCAGTTCCGAAAGATTCACTTTCGGAGAGTCAGCGTCCCTGACCGAAAACGGACTTCCGGAAAGTATAATGCCTTTCACATCGTCCGGTATCGTTTTTTCGCCGCCCGCACCTTTTCCGAAAGGGAACTTGTCGAATGGATATATTTCACTATAAACATTCAACTCTCGTACTCTCCTGCCTATTACCTGAGTTACCTGCGAGCCGAAATCCAGAATAATTATTCTCTCCATTGCTTGTTTTTTAGATGGCCCAAAGATAGCGAAAACAGAGAGCAGACAATCAAATAAATTTAAGATCTCACGACTTCGCTTCCGGCACAAGACACACATTCATGGATTATATCGCGGAACAGCTTTCATATAACGGCCGCATGTGATAAATTTGCAAAAGCGACATTTGAGAAAACAGACCGGAAATCCCGGACAATGGGCGGACAGCTATCCCGGCGAACAGCTGCTTCGCGAGGATATAGCGGGCGGCAGCGAAAGGCTTGCATGCCGGCATACCGTTCCGTACTCCGGACAAGACAGACATTAATCGGCTATGTTTTGTGTCGCGTACTCGGATCAGACTATATGCAAAAAATCAGATGTTACTTCGTAAACGCGTTTTCAGAAAGAGCGGACGGGGGCAATCCTGCGGCTGTATGCGTTCTGGACAAGTGGCTCAGCGATGAAAAGATGCTCGCTATCGCCAAAAAAAACAATCTTTCCGAGACAGCGTTCTGCGTCAGAGAATCAGGATGTGCCGACATCAATACAATCTGCGGCAGGGGAGATTCCCGCAAAAAGGCTGCCGGCGGCACGGCCGGCGATGAGGAGTCCGCGAGTCAGCCGTTTCCTCTTTACCATATCCGCTGGTTCACCCCTGTTTGCGAAGTATCGCTTTGCGGACATGCCACACTCGCTACGGCAAGCATTCTCTTCAAATTCTTTTACCCGAAAGCGGAGAAAATCATTTTCGACTCGCAGAGCGGAAGGCTCACAATCACAAGAAGGTCAAATCTGTACGAACTGGATTTTCCGATATACAAGCCCCGTACTATTTATGCAGCCGGAAAAATCATAGCCGCCGGGAATGAGGAGATAGAACTCGTCCGGAAAACACTGGAGGCTCTGCAGGCCGGGAGCGGCGAGAGTATACTGCCGATAGAAATCTTCAGGACCTGCGACGTCGTAGCTGTATTCGATAATCCGGAATACATAAGGAGATTCAGGCCCTGCATCGGAAAAATAGAAGAGCTTTCGAATATCCATAGTCTTGAGCCGAAGGGAGAGAAAGCCACCGACACTTATTCTTCCGAGCACCGGCTCATGCACAACGGGAGTGCAGAGATAGAAGGGCTTATAATCACAGCAGCCGGAGGTGCGTACGAAGCAGATAGTACCGACGCAAAAGAGCAGGAAAGACAGAACCGGGGAAAAGAAAAGACCGAAGGCTGCAGATACGACTTCATATCAAGATGCTTCTACCCGTCCGAAGGCATTGACGAGGACCCGGTAACAGGCTCAGCGCACTGCACATTGGCTCCGTATTG
>CAMGTS010000177.1 GCA_946062035.1 uncultured Bacteroidales bacterium | reverse complement strand
GGGTTAATATCAAGAAACTCTATGGTTCACAGGCGCTTTCAGTATTCGTGCAACCGCCGAGTCTTGAGGTCATGGAGCAGAGGCTAAGGGCAAGAGGCACTGATACTGAGGAAGCTATCAGGACCAGAGTCGCAAAGGCCGCCGAAGAGATGACCTATGCGCCTCAGTTTGATGTAATTTTGGTCAACGACGACTTGGAGGAGTCTTTCGCCAAAGCCCGCAAACTTGTAGAACAGTTCTGCTTCGGTGAATAAATTTGATAAATTAACATATTTCAAATTCATCGTTCTAATCGTTCTATCAGGGCTACCATTTCCGCAGGAGATATGACTATCGGGCTTGTCGGAAAATGCCTGATGTTACCCGTCACTAAAAACGAGGATTCTCTGCTAAGCGCGACCTCATAAAACACAACATCTTTAGGGTCTGGAAAATATTCATTAGAACTTATTCTTTCTGAATCAAGCCCGAATTCCTTGACGAAGGATATAAAGTTCATGATGTCTTCTTGAGCGAAATTGAACTTCTTACGAGAAAGAACATTTATATATTCTTCGAGGATCTCGTCATTGTATAAGAGCCCTATCGTACCCTCATAAAGAGCGAAAAACACTTTGGCTGGTGAAGAAGCCGTAGATTTTGCAAGGAATGCCGACACAATGACATTCGTATCTATTACTGCATAGATACTATTTTCCTTCACGGTACGCACGTATTTCCGCATTAATCTCGTCTAATGTCATATCGTTTAAACCCGCCGCTTCAGCACATCTGCGCATATTGTAAAACGAAGCAAGCGCTTTTGCCTTAGTCGCCTCATGTGTATCAGCTTTCAGTTCAAAAGGTATTCTACGTTCGCGCACCGCCGCTTTCATAAAAACCGTAAAAGCCGCTGTAGTAGTTAATCCCACTTGCTCGCATAATGAATCGAAATTTTTCTTAAGAGCATCATCTACTCTTATTGATATACTTGACTGTCCCATATCTGCATCAAATTAACATTATCTATAATGCAATTATACGAAATATTCCAGTAATTGTCATGACATCTAAAGCGATTTTCATTACTATTCACTCAAGAAGCCATATAAAAGACGGCAGAGAGTTCAATTACTTTACTGTCACTGCCGTCCATGGAGAACATGTCGGATATTCATCCGGCCTAAGCTAAGGGATAACGACAACACGGAAGCCGTTGTTGTTATTACGGCTACCCGGAGTATTGTTGTTCCGGTTCGCAACACGACAGTTCTTGGCGTAGGTGCCCCAACTACCACCGCGAAGCACGCGGCCCGAGCCAGAAGAAGGACCTACCGGGTTGGTTGTTTCGTTAACATTGTAAGTATTGCTATACCAATCTGCACACCACTCCCAAACATTGCCGCTCATATCATAAATACCGAGTCCGTTCGGACGTTTGTATTTTACCTGATGCGTGCTTGAGCCGCTATTGCCATCATACCATGCGACAGCATCAATTGACCAGCTGCCACTATACTTTGATCCATCAGCTTTCTTTCCGCCACGGGCTGCGTACTCCCATTGAGCTTCAGTAGGCAGACAGTATGTCCGCCCTGTCATTCTGCTTAACTCACGACAAAACGCCATAGCCTCCTCCCAACTTACATAATACATGGGATTATCCGGACCGACCCCATAGGTCGATGACTGTCCGGCTTTACTTGCCTGCTGATAAATTGATGTTCCCATGATTTTCGCCCATTGCGCCTGGGTAACCTCACATTCACCAATGTAGTATGAATCAAGCTTCACCCTACGAATAACCTGTTCATCGCTATCAGCTTCTGAACCTTGTTCAGAAGTAGCACCCATCAGAAAATCTCCTCCCTCGACAAATATCATCTTCATATTCAAGCCCGCAGCAGTCTCAATAAAGTCACTATTTGACAAATTCGACCCAGAAGAGATCTGTGAATTATTCCCTGTAGGCAAATCACTTCCTATCAGCGACTTTACTATCTCATCCGCCAATTTTGTCAGTCCATCAATACCCTCTACATTGCCACTTGTTTCAGTCGAAGCCGATATTTCAGCGGTTTGGACATCTATCATACGCGCCGAAATAAATATTGATTCAAATATCTCAGATATATCAGCTACCAACACATAACGGACACCGAACTGCTGTCCCAACTTAGCTATATACTTATCACTTACAGCCCCTGAAGTCTGATAATCCTGTTCCTTCATCAATTCAGCGAGAAAATCAGAAGTACGTTCGACAGCCGCATACTTTCCGCTGCGAGTAACCCCTGTCACCAATTTTGAGCCCACAACTTTTCTGTAGCCGTTATCGGCTTCCCCTGTTACATAAATCGCAACTTTTCGCTTAACCGTCTCTTGTGATGACGCAATGCCTCCTAGTAGGCACAGCGCCAACAGAATCAATGCTATCTTTTTCATTACTTTGAATTCTTTGAAACAAGTCTGAACGCCACATTATTAACAATCGCCACCCAATCTTCAGATGAATTTATCGTCCTGTTGGAATCGGCCGATTTAATTACCATGCCGGTTTCGACATCAATCATACGGGCAGAAACAAAACCCATATCATGCGTCTGGGTAACATCGAAAACTGCCACATAGCGGACACCGAAACGGACACCGAGTTCCGCTATCTGGTCATCTCTGACTTCTCCTGAGAGTTGGTAATCCTGTTCTTTCGACAGAGCTTTAAGAAATGCGTCCGTACGTTCTACCGCTACATAACTATCACTACGGGAAATCCTTGAGACGGCTTTTGAACTGATGATTTTTTTGTAGGTGCTACTAACGTTTCCTGTCACATAGACAGCGACTTTTTCTTTGGTCTGAGCCTGGGCGAAAGCTGAAATACATACAGCAAACAAGGCGAACAATAAAAACTTTTTCATATCAAACGTGTATTAATTAGTTACCCGCAATGTGCGCACTTGCCATAAAACAAAAGCGCAGACTTTCGTCACACGCCTCTTGGCTCACCACAAGCCTTAATACACCATGAAAAAAGTCTGCGCCGTAGGGCACATACTCAAGGTGCATAGTCAAAGCTCGT
>CAMGTS010000176.1 GCA_946062035.1 uncultured Bacteroidales bacterium | reverse complement strand
AATGTAGACTCTGACAAACCAGCCGGTGCGGAGGTTTCAAAAGCGCAAAACGTTGAAATCAAGAAGTTCGGACGCTTCGAGGAGTGCGACTACGGTGAGGAGACATTTTTCGCTACAAAGGCGGACGGAGGTATCTACACCTCTATCAACCAGTATGCGAAATGGATTGCGGCAATGCGAGACGACAAAGTGATAAACGAGCGTCAGAAATCAAGGGCGTGGTCGCCTATCAATTGCGTATCCAACAGTAAGTTAAGCACATACCAAAACAGGCCGAACACATATTACGGATACGGATGGTTTGTGGAGCAGCAGCCTGAATTCCCCATGAAAGTCTATCATACCGGCGATAACGGCGGTTTCCAGTGCTACGAGGGCTATTATCCTGAGAGTGATGTTTTAGTCGTTATCCTTGAAAATAGGAACGACAAAGACAGATGGTCGGCGGTCAAGACTATCGATGAGTTGCTTTTGAAAGCCAATCTATTGCAAGCGGAACTTCCCCATACTACATCGGAAGCTAAATAGCAGTATGGAAATAGCGGTCTGATCCGCCTGACACTTGCGACACACGGCAGATATTACCCAAAAGAGAGGTTTGTTCAGACAGCCTCTCTTTTTTGTATCGCCTATTTAAGATTTTACTGCATCCATACGAAAGCTTTGCGACTTTTAGTCGGTTTTTATAAAGAACCTGGTTATAAAAAAATTAAAAAGATGGCAACAGTAAAAGTAAAACTGCGTCTCTCTTCCAATGGCAACATGGAGGGGAGAATTTTTTATCAGATTATCCACAAACGCATCGCAAGGCAAATCAAGAGCGAGATTCTTCTGCGCAAAGATGAATGGGACAGTGTAAACTCTGTAATACGCTCATCCATTGCGCCGGATAAGGAACGAAAGGCATATCTTGAAACCGCCGTAAAAAGCATAGCGGATGGGAAAAAAGAACTTCTTATGATTATCGGGAATTACGAAAGCAGTGGAACCGCATACACGTCGGATGACATTATCCAAAGGTATATTTCCCGTACATCCGAAAACAATTTGATATCCTTTGCGGAAGATACTATACGACAACTCCATAAAATAGGTAAAGAAAACACGGCGGAGCGATATGAAATAGTAATCAAAAGCTTCAGAAGATTTATGGACTCAGACGATATTAAATTAGAGGACATTACGCAATCTTTGATGATCAGTTATGAGAGCTACATGAAATCCAAAGGGTTATGTCCTAATACAACCTCATTCTACATGAGAGGTCTCAGAGCTATCTACTATAGGGCGGTTGAGAAAAGTTATATCCCGTTTAGCTCCCCTTTCAAATACGTCTACACAGGTATAGGAAAAACGACCAAACGTGCGGTATCAATCGACATCATCCGCAAAATCAAAAAGATAAATCTTGAAGAGTGTCCGAAACTTGACTTTGCAAGGGATATCTTCCTGTTCTCCTTCTATACAAGGGGGATGTCGTTTATAGATATCGCATATCTTAAAAAGAAAGATTTATCAAACGGTATTCTCAAATACAGCCGTAAAAAGACAGGCCAGACTTTGACCATCAAATGGGAAAAAGAGATGCAAGAGATTGTGGATAAACACAATACGTGTGATTCGGAATATATGCTGCCTATTATAACAAATCAGGCAGAACTCAGAAAATCCTACAAGAGCGCCGCACATGCGGTAAACGTAAACCTGAAGAAGGTTGGTTACACTCTCGGGCTCGAAATACCGCTGACTACTTATGTCGCTCGCCACAGCTGGGCATCCATAGCAAAAAGCAAGAACATCTCGATCGCTACTATCAGCGACGCAATGGGGCATGATTCGGAAAAGACCACACGAATCTACTTGGCCACATTAGACACTTCTGCCGTGGACAAGGCCAACAGCCTGATATTAAAAGGGTTGTAATAAAATTGCCTCTGTCGCAGGATTCTGTGACAGAGGCAATTATCGTTAGAATGTGACAGCGGTATTCTCGACCTGATTCATGACTCTCAGGAAATTCTCGCCAAGCACTTTCTTGATGTCGGAGTCAGAGTAGCCTCTCGCTCTAAGTTCCTTAGTGACAACTTCAAATTTACTTACATCCTCAAGACCGATAGGAGGCATCTCGATACCGTCAAAATCAGAACCCATGCCGACATGATCTATTCCTACAAGGTTGATTACGTGCTCCATATGGTCGACCATCAGCTTATATGAAGGTGAAGGGAAGTTCTTCTTGATGAACTTTGTCATCTTCTCGAATTCCGCAATCTCTTTCTTTCCTTTCTTACCGCTCTTCCAGTAAGCCTTCATCGCATCATCATAGCGGTCAGCCGCATCGAAATACTCGTCGCAACCATAAGCTTCGCTCAAAAACGCAGGATAGAAATTAATCTGAACTACGCCTCCCGCAGCAGCCAAATCCTTGATCATCTGGTCAGTTAGGTTTCTCGGATGATTGCACAAAGCTCTGCAACAAGAGTGCGTAGCCACAATAGGAGCCTTAGAATATTTCAGGCAATCATAGAATGACTCATCAGAAAGGTGAGATACATCTATGATCATACCGAGACGATTCATCTCCTCAACGACCTTCTTGCCGAACGGGCTGAGTCCATGCCACTTAGCCTCTTTAGGAGCACAAGAGTCGCACAACTGGTTATGAGCCGAATGGCAGAGTGTAATATATCTTACTCCCATTCTGTAGAATTCATGCAACAGCGCCATATCATTCTGAATAGGAGAGCCGTTTTCCATGCCAAGCATAATCGCACTTCGGCCGTTTTTCTTGATTTCACGGGCCTCGCGAACCGTGGTGGCGAGAGCCACCATGTCGCTGTGCTTCTCTATCATGTCTTTTGTCTCAGCCACAAGCCTGAGAGCCTGGACTGTAGACTCATTCGGAGTAAGCTTTGTCCTTGTAAATATCGCATAGAAAGAGAGATCCAGACCTCCCTCCTTCATTCTTATAAAGTCGTTATGCCCGTCTTTGGTTTTCACACCAAGATCGGCGTGCTCCTCATCGATTCTGAGAGGAGTGTCACAATGGGTGTCCACAACCAT
>CAMGTS010000175.1 GCA_946062035.1 uncultured Bacteroidales bacterium | reverse complement strand
GAAAACAACGCTGCAAATCTAAGGTTTGCAAAAGATAAGTTTCGTTACAGAGACTTCCGAATACAGGCATCCATCCCTAAGTGGGTGTCTGTTTTTTTGACCTTAACCGAGGGGCGGTGCTGAATGCAAGGCCTGATAGTTCTTTCACTCTGTAACACCTACTCCTATCACCTTGGTTTTTTCTTATGCTCATTCTTTGCGGGGCAGGGGCATATTCAGGAGATTCCCAACATTTCCCCACCTGGGCAAGTTGAAAAAGGTTTGTGATCTGGCTGATGCTTGCGGGTGGGCGTGGGGCTCGGCTCCCATCTCACGAAAAACGTGTACCAATTTGGTACTCGTTTTGAAAATGCATATATTTGCACTGTGTAATAAATGAACGTTATGGTCGTAGTAAGCAGCAGAGAATTCAGAGCCAACCAGCGCAAGTACTTTGACTTGGCTCGCACCAACGATGTCGTGATTACCTCAAGGTCTCATGGCAGCTTTCGCCTTGTCCCTGTTATGGAGGACGATACCCTTATCGACAGAGCCACTTTGGACGCTAAAATCCGTCAGGGTATTGCCGATTACGAGGCTGGCAAGGTATACCGGATGAACGATGGTGAAAGCACCGAGGATTTTCTCGGCAGGATGATTAGCGATAGCTGATATGTACACCATCGTTTTCTCCGAAGACGCGAAGAAAGACCTGAAGGAACTTAACAAGAGATCTCCACAGGCCGTATCCAAACTCTCAAAACTCCTTGACTAAGTCCGGGAACACCCCCGGACGGGAACGGGTCAGGTGGAGCAGCTTAAGGGCTACGATGGCTCTGTATATTCCAGACGAATCACCAAAGAACATCGACTCATTTACAAGATCTACGATGAAGTAGTAGAAGTGCTCGTGCTCTCAACATTTGGCCATTACAAATAATTATTCGCTCACTTCGGTGAGCGTTTTTGTTTCCCGACTGTAAAACGGCAGATCATATTCTTCAGGTAGCATTTCCGGTGGGATTATATACAAGGATCCTTCAGGCCCTTTTGAACAAATGACTTTGCAAAAATCTAGGAAAGGTGTATAAAGCCTGCTGGTAAAAATCTAGGAAAGGTGAACATGAAAAGAAAGATGTGAACTTCCCCTTTTTGAACTACGCTCAAATGCTATTTCTGTGATACAGGACTTCTGATCTCAATGGCATTCAATGCTAGAGGAATAGTACAGAATGAGATATATCAGAAGCTGATGTTTGACAAACTGGAGATAATGAGGACATATGTGAATACCTTTTCTAACGTTCCTACAAAGGTATTCACTTATTCGCATTTACAATCTTTAACACAGGGTTTTGGACTTGGTCCGATAGTCGTCCTTAATCGGATGCTTGCGGATGAAGTACCTGTCGGTGGTTATAAATACGTAAGAGGGTGAAAGAAATAGCCAAATCCGACTATTCTGTCACCCTCTCTATCTCCATTATGAGCCCTATCTGTGGGCGAGGATTCTGCAATGGCCAGCCATTGCTCTCTGATCAGGAAGAAATCCTCGCCTCTGGTCCGCATGTCATCAATAAGCCAATGAAAATTTGTAACATGACGACCTCGAATAAGGCTCTCAAGAGATAATCTTTGAATATTTCGGGTATCAGAACCTGACGCCCAATGTGATTCCTAAAAACGAAGTCTTGACGTAATCTTTTCCTACATATTCTTTGATTTTGAAGCCAAGGTAGGCGTTTGGGGAAACAAATAAGCGGTTTTCGAGGCAGATCATCCCAAGTGCTTTCCTATTGACCCCGTCAGAATAACGGTCCCACAGATAACCGCCTCCCAATGTGGTAAGTGATTCGAAATTTTTCAATCCCTTATTCCCGCATATCCAGGTCATACCCAGGTCGGCAATATCTGACCGGTGGGTTCTCCAGTCATTGCCGATTCCGACAGAGTAGCCGGCACGGACTGACCAGTTCGGATGGAATCTGTAACCGAATTCTGTAACATAGAAATCCATCAGGCCTCCATCCCCGGAAAAGAGTTGCCCTCCAATGGAAAGGTCAAATTTTTTCGGATTGGCTTCGTAGGAATAATCCTGTGCCATGGACACAATGCCTGATGCACAGAGCATGATGAGAAGTAATGCAAATCTTTTCATTTTGTTGTGTTATTATGAGTGCAAAGGTATCCCTGAATAGTATTATCAGAAAAAGAATAGTTTGAATAACAGCATAATAAAAAAGCTCGTAATCAATCGATTACGAGCAAATGAGTTTGCGGTTGCAAGAAAAAAGTCTTAGGACTCCTTTTCTTTGAAGAGCCTCTTCATGAAAATCGAGAGATTTGTGTCGTTCGGTCCGAGGCCGACCTTCTGCCGGATTGCGCTTGAGATGTGATAAGAAGAACTACGGTTGATGACATCGCCGATTTCGCCGGTACGGAAACCGAGGACGAGAAGACAACAGTATCCAATCTCTTTGTTTGACAAACCAAAGTCCTGGAGGGAGTTGACAAACGCCGGATGATACATGGCATACAATAGCCCGATTGTTTCCAGCAGTTCCTTCCTGTTTTCAGTCAAAGAGTCAAGTTGGTCTTCGACCTTGCTCAGGGAAGAAGGCGGATCGGCAGAGAGAAACTGTGCCAGGGACTTCACCCTTTGACCTAATAATGTACGAGCTTCATCCTGGATGTTTGAATTGTTCTTGAGCAGGGCACTCATCTGAGCATACTCTTCTTTCAATGAATCATAGAGTACGCCAATGCGCTCTTTTTGTTTTCTGCGTTTCCGGAGTTCAAGGAATACTAATATGCAAAACATGAATATGGCGAGTAATCCTAATGTAATGACTCGTCTCATTCTCTTTGAGTTATTATCACGATTCTTCCTTTCCTCCATGAAACGGAGGTCACTAATTCCTTTTTCATAGGCCTGCATTCCAAGTAATTCCTGAAATGTTGCATTTGCCTTCTGGCTCTCATTATGTAAGCCAAGGCTGTCAGACAACGCAACATATGCCTTCAAATACCTTAAGTCATTATTCGGCTCATCAACCTGTTCCTTATAATGACTCAATGCTCTCTCAGCGTCGGATAGGGCACCT
>CAMGTS010000174.1 GCA_946062035.1 uncultured Bacteroidales bacterium | reverse complement strand
CGTTTTGACAATTTCTCTGCTGAGGTGCAGCAATTATATGACGAAGTATAAAATATTCTGCAAGCCGAACGCAGAGCCAAGTTTGCTTGAGCTATGCTGAGGCGCAGCGAATATATGACGAAGTATAAAATAAAGGCGGAAAGATATTCTCTTTCCGCCTTTTTATTCTCTTTATTTAATTGAGTTTTAGAGATACTGTCTCAATTCTCCTCTTTGAGGTTTTGAGGATTGTTATCACTGTGTTGTCGCTGATTTCTATGCTCTCCTTCTCTTTGGGAATACTGCCGGAAACGTTAAGAATCAGACCGGCAAGAGTTTCATAAGAATCATCCTCTGGAAGGTCTAATTCATACTTCTTATTCAGTTCTTTGACCTCCAGACGGGCTGAAAAAACATACTCGCTGTCAGATATTTTTTTCTCGACAAAATTGTTTGTATCCAATTCGTCGTCTATATTTCCGAATATCTCTTCTATCAGATCTTCGAGCGTTATAATACCCTCTGTTCCGCCGTATTCGTCACGTACCGCAACAATATTGTCTTTACGTTTGGTCATTACTTCAAGCAAGGTCTGTGCATCCATGTCCATATCGACATATTTTATAGGCCGGAGGAATTCCCTGATAGAATCTGCTTTCTTAAGAAGAACGTCTTTTGAAAGCACATAACCGATTATCGTATCTACCGTATCTTCATATACCGGTATTCTCGAATATCCCGTATCAACAAACAGCTTGAGCAAATCATTGACAGAATCCTCTATGTCTATTGCGGTTATCTCTGTTCTCGGGATAAGGCACTCTTTTATTTTTGTCGTGGAGAAATCTATTGCGTTTTGGAATATCTCCATATCGCTTGAAGCCATACCCTCCTGATTCTGCGCATCTTCCATCTGTTCAGACAAATCCATCAAATCTGTCTCATCAAAAGAGTTGTCCTGTATAGGAGAGTTTATTTTTTTCTTGAAGCCTGAACCTTTCATCAACAGATTCGCAATGGCGTTCGTTATATATGTCAGAGGATATAATATGTAATAAAAGAATATTATTATCCCGTAAAGAGACGAGAACACCCCGTTTGGATTCAGAAGACTTACTGCTTTCGGTAGAAATTCTCCTGTTACAAGAACGATTATCGTAGCGATGACTGTCTCTATAAGAAGGCAAAGGGTTAGGGAGTCGGTTATATGGGTTGTAATTATCGGGTCTAAAAGGGTAGCTATGGCTATACTGAAAACGACATTGAATATATTGTTACCCATCAGAAGTGTTGAGATAAGATCGCCCTCGTTCTGTATAAAGCGGTCCATCACAATCGCATATTTCCTGCCCTCTTTCTTGTCAAGTGCGACTTTCAGCCTGTTACAATGAAGAAAAGCCATTTCATAGCCGGAGAAAAGCGCACTGAACAGCAGTGCTATAAGAGCCGTAATTATATTACCTGCCATTTTTCATCTCCTCCTTGCCCTTTACTCTCAGGTCTTTTCCTTTTTTGACACGCATTACAGGCCCTACAACATTCACCGTATCGATATAGGTATTCACTACCGAATCTGCGCCCAATCTGGTAAAAGAATCGAAAGGCTTCTGCAAGACCGCGTTTCTGGCCATCTCGTCGCTCTCCATTCCTATCCCCTGCATATAGCCTCTCGGCGAAGACATTTTTACAAGACAATCCGTATATATCTTATGTTCGGACTGATTCCAGTAAAGTGTATCTGTCAAAAGTTTCTGCCCCTTGATAAAGTTCAGGATAACCACATCTCCGAAAGCAGCCCATGTCTCTTTATTGCCCTTTCTTACCGTTGTGTGTTTTGCCTGTCTGGAATGTATATGCGTCTCTAAATCCCCGTTTTCGTTATATCCGTAAACATCGAAACCTTTTGGAAAAAGCTCATACGACAATGAATCGTGCTCATATTTTTCCATCCTTTTTGCCTCCATTCTCATAGAGTTGCTGCCGTTTGTCGTCTGTATGGCATAAAGTCCGTCAACAACCTGTCTTGCCACCTTTGTCATGTCCGTTTCTTTCCCGATTTCAGTCTTTTTGGAACATGAGGTAACGCAACACAATGCAAAAGCAGCTGCAATTAAAAATCTAATTGCAGCCGTTTTGCACGATAATGTATCGTTGACAACCCTACGCATTTGCCGTATAGGTGTTAACTATTTGTTTGTTCTTACGATAGTAGTGGCGGTCATACCGCTGCAAGAAACAGTGAAGCTCTTGCCGTCAGTAAGGTCGAACATGAAGGCATCCGCTGTCTTAGGGAAGTAAGCACGGTATCTTGCGATGTTCTTGTTTGCCTCTTCCGCTAAAGACTCGTCAAGATTCTTCGCTCTGTTCATGCAGTCCGTAGCGACCCAGAACTTAGCCCTCTTCTCCATCTCATTACCTGAGCAGTTTGAAGCGGCCCATACCTGACCTATAATCATCTCGGCCTTACCTGCATACTTAGGATTCAAGCTGGCTGCCTCTCTTGCTGCGGCTGCGGCTGCGGCGTATGAGTGGTTTCTCATGTATACAGTTGAAAGTTCGTATGTGTAAACACCTTTTTCTGTACCCTCAGCATTCTTCGCAGCCTCTTTAAGATAGTGGAGAGCCTGATCCGCATCACCCTTGTTGTTGAAGAATCTGTAAAGGAAATATGCTGAGCTTGCAGATGGGTTCAAATGATGCATCTGTGCGACAACTTCGTTGAAGAAATCAGAATCCGTACACTCGTTAGAGTTAAGAAGACCTGCTATCATCTTGACAAGAGTAGAGTCACCCTTATTCTCATCGAATCTCGGGCGGAAAACTTTTTCGAGATTTTCGCAGTTAGCGACACCACTTCCTACAAAAGCGTTCTGCAACATCTGTTTCTCTTCGTCAATATCCTCATTGGCGTTTACTTTCGCCCTTGCGTCAATAAGGTCATTATATTTAGTATAGGCTACCATTATCTTCTCCGCTTCGAGCTCCCCGTTCTGATATGCCTCACTCGCCTTTACCAAAGCGTTTACAAGCTGCTTAGGATCTGACTTTACACCAAATCTGTCAGCATAAGAGTCAATATACTCGTAAATCATCTTTGACTTTGAAACGTTC
>CAMGTS010000173.1 GCA_946062035.1 uncultured Bacteroidales bacterium | reverse complement strand
TCAAATCCTTGGTCAGCTGCTCTGGCTGTACTGTCAGACCCACTCGCGGATACGGGGTGGAGACACGGTTTTTGTGCAATCGAAGAAGGGGTAATATTACAAAAAGAAAGAGGCGGCCGATCAGTCGCAGGACTTTCGGCCGCCGTCTTATGTTTTCGGTCTGGGTTAAGCCGGATTCTGTCCCGGTTGCCCGGTCTTTATCATTTATCTGACGCAGCTTACCCCCCGGCAAAGGGCGGGCAACCCTTGACTGCCGGTATACATAGCCTTGCAGGATGCGGCGGAATGCCCCTGCAGTGTCGCCACTGCAAGTCGTGAGCTCTTGCCTCGCGTTTTCACCCTTACCTCTCTCTTGCGGGAGGGGCGGTAGTTTTCTGTCATCCCCACATAAATTTACACCTATCTGTGCTTTCCACAGCGCAATGCCCTTTCCTGTCCGGACTTTCCTCAATCACAAAAAGTGACAGCGATAAAGTCTCCCAAACCGGAGACAAAGTTATCATTTTGGTTGTGTTTTCTTCTATTTTGAATTACTTTTGTACCCCGTTATAACTCAGCAAAAACCTATTTATGAATACAAAATACATCTTTGTAACGGGAGGAGTGGTTTCATCACTCGGTAAAGGAATCCTTGCGGCGTCATTGGCCAAGCTCTTGCAGTCGAGAGGTTTAAGAGTAACCATACAGAAATTCGACCCTTATATCAATGTCGATCCGGGAACTCTGAACCCTTATGAGCACGGCGAGTGCTATGTTACCGATGATGGCGCGGAGACGGACCTCGACCTCGGACACTACGAGAGATTCCTGAATGTCTCTATGTCGCAGGCTAATAACGTTACAACCGGTCGTATTTACAAGACAGTCATAGACAATGAGCGTGAGGGGGTTTATCTCGGCAAGACTGTGCAGATTATTCCTCACATAACTGATGAGATAAAAAGAAGAATGACTCTTCTCGGCAAAAGCGGGAAGTTCGATGTTGTACTGACAGAAATAGGCGGCACAGTGGGAGATATGGAGTCGACTCCTTTTCTTGAGGCGGTTCGTCAGCTGCAGTGGGAGATGCCGGACGGAGATTGCATCGTAATGCACCTGACTTTGGTTCCGTTCCTCCATGCGGCTAAGGAACTTAAGACAAAACCTACTCAGCACTCAGTAAAACTTCTTCAGCAGGAAGGTATCAATTCAGATATAATCGTTTGCAGGACAGAGGTCTCCATTCCTGACAATGTTAAGAAAAAGATAGCCCTTTTCTGTAATGTGAAAGCTGATTCTGTCTTTGAGAGCAGGGATGCGAAGAGTATATACGAAGTCCCTCTGATGCTTCACGAGCAGGGGCTTGATGATGTGGTCATCAAAAAACTGAAAATCAAAGGTGCGCAGCCTGAACCCGATCTTGCGGATTGGAAGGCGTTCCTCAAAAAGTTGTATAACCCTAAGGATGAATGTAATATAGCTTTAGTAGGCAAGTATGTCGAGTTGCAGGATGCTTACAAGTCGATACTTGAATCCTTCGTTCATGCCGGAGCTGTGAACCAGTGTAAGGTTAATGTTCATACCGTTCACAGTGAGTATCTTACAACTTCAAATATTCACGAGAAGCTCAAAGGTATGGATGGCATTCTCGTTGCCCCGGGATTCGGGGGCAGAGGTATCGAGGGGAAAATACTTGCTGTCAAATATGCGAGGGAGAAGAAAATACCGTTCTTCGGAATATGCCTCGGTATGCAGATGGCTGTGATAGAGTACGCCCGCAATGTGCTTAAGATGAAGGGTGCTAATTCTTCTGAAATCCAGATAAATACAGAATATCCGGTCATTGACCTTATGGAGGAGCAGAAGTCGCTTACTACGATGGGCGGAACTATGCGTCTCGGTGCGTATGACTGTAAGCTTAAAGACGGCTCTCTGATTTCAAGAATCTATGGTACGAAGGTCATCAGCGAGCGTCATCGCCACAGATACGAATTCAACGAGAAGTACGCCAAAGAGATGGAAAAGGGCGGGCTGATTCTGAGCGGACGTAACCCCGTAACGGATCTCGTTGAGGTTGTTGAACTTCCTGTAAGGGTTCACCCGTTCTTCATCGGTGTGCAGTTCCATCCGGAGCTGAAGAGTACCGTCATGAAACCTCAGCCTATTTTTGTGGCTTTCGTAAAGGCTGCGATGCAGTATAAGTCGAAGAACAATGAAAAGTAGGTTGTCGGCGATATTACTTGTTCTCTCCGCCGTTATTATGTCACTTCCTCTATGCGCACAGAATAGGAATTCTCAAAGTTCTGAACATAAGGATGTTGTAAAGGCTGTCCGCTCCAAGGTCAAAGTGCTTGCCGAGTATCCCCACGACAGGGGGGCCTATACGCAGGGACTTTTCATAAAGGATGGAGTGATGTACGAGAGTTCGGGGCAGTATGGCAAGAGCTATTTTGCGATAGTCAATAAGGAGAACGGCAAGTGGGTGAGAAAGTGGAAGTTCATGAACAAATACTTCCTTGAGGGGGCATGTATGTTCGGTGACAATATCTACATCCTGACCTGGCAGGAGCATACTTGCTTTGTCTATTCTTTGAACAATCCCGAAAAGAAGTTCAAAAAGATCGGAACAGCGAGCTATTCTACTGAAGGATGGGGAATTACAGCATCTGACAGAGAATTGATAATGTCGGACGGCTCTTCTACCTTGATGTTTCTTGATCCCGGAAGCTTCTATTGTACCCGCCGTATTCAGGTTACCCTTAATGGACGTGCCGTAAACTATCTCAATGAGTTGGAATATATCGACGGTAAAATTTGGGCTAATGTCTATTATTCTGATAATATCCTGATAATCAATCCACAAACAGGAGTCGTAGAAAGAGTTATAGATTGTTCCGGCCTTTTGCCTGATTCTCTAAGGCGTGCCGATACAGATGTTCTTAATGGCATAGCTTATGATGCCGCGGACGGCAGTGTGTACATTACCGGCAAATTGTGGCCTAAAATGTATAAGATTGCCAAATAATCACTATAATTGCAGCCGCTTAGGGGTGCCATTTGGCTGAGATTATACCCTTTAACTTGATGCGGTTAGTACCGTCGTAAGGAAAGTTCCGATGCTTTGTCATTCCTAAGTATTTGTGTGTAAATACTTTAGTTATGAGAAA
>CAMGTS010000172.1 GCA_946062035.1 uncultured Bacteroidales bacterium | reverse complement strand
GTAGGTACGTCCTCTATAACCGTATATGCCGGGCCGAACACGGTCTTTTTTACAGGGCCGTTGTTGACTAATTTTCCAGTTGTCATCTGAACATAGAAATGTGGGTGCTCCGCATCACACGTCGTGTATCTTCCTTTCGCTATGTTCACGCTATTGTCCGGCATTTTCTTGATGTAGTTGCCATGGACAAACCCTTCACCTTCCTGAGTGATCATGTTGCGTATTTTCGCCTTTTTGCTCTGGAAGTTGTAGTACACGCTCTCCATCTTGTATTCGCTGCTTCCCTCTTTCATTACAGGTGAGCCGGTTATAGTGCCCGTAGAGTCTGGTAAGCCTTTGGCGAAAACAGTCCTCGTTTCACTGTTATAAGCGAGATAATCCGCCTGAATCGTGATGTCTCCATAGGTGACCTTCACATCCCCATAGTAGTACATCATCTTATTCTCGTTGTCCTCGACGATGGAGTCCCTTGCCGTTGAGAATACCGGCTCTTTGAGGGTGCTCATCTGCGCCGAATCGGCGGCGGTAAGAATAGTGTCCGATTTAAGCCTTACGGAATCGACAGCAATGGAATCCCGTAGAAGAGAGTCTTTGACGATGGTATCCCTGACAAGCGAAACGGAATTTCTTGAGAATGTATTCGCATATCTGAACGCTCCCCGTCTTGTAACGAAACTTTGTAGAGACAGCACGCAGCAAAGTATAACCACCCATCCTAATATATGTCTCTTCCTTACTTTGCCCATCTGCCGGTTTATATCTTAAGTCTACTTCAGCTTTTTTTAATACTTTTGTCAAGCGCACAAATTTAGTAAAAATTACAACTATTCATATGCCGGGAAGGAACTGCGGATCGTTTTTGAAAAGGTGGCTGCTCGTGCTGATGCCGGCTGTCATATTGCTGTCTTTCTCCTTTTCTGCGGGTGCCCAGGTGATTTCACAGAAAATAAAGTGTGTGGTGATTGATGCGGGGCACGGTGGCCATGACTACGGATGTATAAGCGCCGATAAGAAAACCGCAGAGAAAAATGTCGCCCTTTCGATCGCCCTGAAATTCGGTGATAAAATCAAGAAAGCATATCCGGACACAAAGGTTATATATACAAGAAGTAAAGATGTGTTTGTCCCTCTTGACGAAAGGGCTGATATAGCGAACAGGAACAAAGCGGACTTCTTTATATCGATCCATGTAAATTCGACGGGAAAGTCACGGCAGGCGACAGGTACGGAGACATTTACTATGGGTGCTCATGTGAATTCCAAAAACTTTGAGATTTCAAAAAGGGAGAATTCCGTCATCTTGCTTGAAGATGACTATAATACGAAGTATGAGGGATTTAAGCCCGATTCTCCGGAGTCATATATCATATTTTCCCTACTACAGAACGCCTATTCGGAACAGAGCCTGATTTTTGCGCAACTTATTCAGAAAGAGTATGTCAAGGGACCTATAAAATACAACAGAGGAGTAAAACAGGCGGGTTTTTTGGTGCTGTGGCGTACTACCATGCCGTCGGTTCTTACTGAAATCGGATTTATTTCAAATCCTAATGATCTGGCTCAGATGAGGAGCGAAAAAGGGCGTGAGCAGATAGCTGACAGGTTGTTTACGGCTTTTTCCAAGTATAAGAAAAGTTATGAGGGTGTCGGCTCTGAATCGGATGCGGCCGTGGAAAACGAAAGGCTGGCCGTGGAGGATGATGAAAAGGAAACAACGGCTGACGGAGGATCTGAAAACGTTGAAAAGAACGTTGAAAAGAAGATTGAAAAGAATGACGGGCTGACATACAGTATTCAAATACTTTCTGTCGCTAAAAAGCTCAAGCCGTCCTCACCAGAACTAAAGGGCCGGAAAGACGCAGAGTTTACGAAAGTCAAGGGATTATATAAATACCATATAGGCACATACAGAACCTGGGGCGAAGCGGCTAAAGACCTCCCGAAGATCCGCAGAATTTTCAACGGGGCCTTCATTATCAAGATGTCAGACGGGGAGATCGTCGGTAACTAATTTAAACGTACAATTATGAAACTTAACAGAATACAGAAAATAGGATTCTTCGTAATAGCTATTTTGATAGCGTTGTTTTTCGCAATCAACTTTTTTCAGGGCTATGACATTTTTCACAAAAGCAACATGTATTATACCACCTTTAAGGAGGTGGATGGTATAACTGCTACCGCACCTGTATATATCAGAGGATTTAAGGTGGGAAGTATCGAGTCGATAAAATTCAATCAGAAGAGCGACAGGTTCGTGGTTAAAATGAGCGTGCTGAGGGAGTATGCGATTCCTGTGGACTCCAAAGCCGAAATCTACAGTTCGGATATAATGGGAGGAAAATCCCTTAGGATAGCGCTTGGCAAGGCTTCGGAGTGTGCGGATAATGGCGATACACTTACGGGTGGGAATGTTCCCGATATGCTCACAACGCTTTATAATTCGGTAGGGCCTTTGAAGGAGAAAGCCTACGCTTTGTTGGATAACCTTAACGAAGCGTTAGAGAACGTGAATGCGGTTCTTGACGATAATGCGAAAGCTGATCTGAAAGGCTCTATGGAGAAGCTGAGGGGCACCCTCGCCAATATGGAAAAGCTGAGTTCCTCACTCAATGGAATAGTACCTGATATGAAGTCTTCAATAGGTAACTTTAAGGAGATGACAACAGAACTGAACTCTCAAGATGGTGATTTGAAGCAGACTCTCGCTAATCTGAATAATACTACAAGACAACTTTCGGACGCTAATCTTCAAGAGACAATATCTGAGTTGAACAAGCTTCTCAAACAGCTCGGAGATCCGAGCACGACGACTGGTAAGTTAATGACTACCGGTGAGTTGCACGATTCTTTGGATTCACTTGTAAACAGTCTGGATGACCTTATCAGGAAGATAAAGGAGAATCCTAAGAAATATATCAGAGTAAGCGTCTTTTAGCCTCTGAAAACGCACTCTAAGCAGGATGGTTGCGCAGTGCGCTCGTAAAGCGCAATTGTACAACTTGTTATATTTGAAACTTCTGAAATTCGCCCAAAAATCGGCCAAAACGTAAAAAATCCGCCGTGAAAATTTTTTTAAATTTTTTGCCCCTCTCTGAAGTGGTTTAAAAGAGGTTTTATTTTGTATAATGGTGATTATTAAGGTATTATAGGTGAGAGTTCGGCTATACGCTGATTT
>CAMGTS010000171.1 GCA_946062035.1 uncultured Bacteroidales bacterium | reverse complement strand
TGAACAATAGGTGTTGCATTATCAAATTCTTTCTGTTAAATCGCCCATGTTTACAAGTGTGTACAAAAAATAAGAGTATCTAAAAATGACTCCTTATACAGAGATAGAGTGCGTTAATCTGGCTATCGTCTATTTAACAGCGTAATTTAGATAATAGGTGTTAATCTATTGAAAATAAATATATTAGCTTATCTACTATTTCTTTTATATGCAAGATTGCGTACTTGTGGGGGTCGAAGTGCGTTTTTTATATCTACCATAAATTCAATTAAACATTATAAAATACTGAAAATCAATTACATAGCATGGTTATTTATATTGATATAATAATATTTTATATTGCGCAAAAACGCAAAACTTGCAAACTGCGCAATTATAAGTTCACAAGTTTAAACTTGTGAACTTATAATGTTCAATAATGTGAAATCGAAAAAATAGAAAAACCTGTATTTAGGGCGATTTTATCTTTAGTGGACATTTGTCTATCTTTGCCGAAAATCGAAGAAATTGAAGCCTAAAATTAAAATATCGGATTTCAACTATCCCCTCCCCGATGAGAGGATCGCAAAGTTTCCTTTGGAAAAACGTGACAGCTCGAAGCTGCTTGTATATAATAAAGGTGTAATCGAAGACAGCTTATTCTCGAGTCTGGCGGATTTTCTGCCACAAGACTCCTTTATGGTTTTCAATAATACTAAGGTCGTCCCGGCAAGGTTGTTTTTTAGAAAGCCAACCGGTGCGGTGATTGAGATCCTTTGCCTGAATCCGGTAGCTCCGGAAGATTATGTCACTTCTTTTGCGTCTGTCGGTGAATGTGCATGGAAGGCGGTTGTGGGGAACGCAAAGAAATGGAAAGACGGAGAAATATATTTTATGGGTGATGAAAAGAGCGGAAAACTCAATTTCAGAGCCTCTCTGATGCATAAAGGAGACTCTATGGAGTCGGTCGTTAGGTTTAAATGGGATGCTCCCGTGACCTTTTCTGAGGTTTTGGATATATGCGGACAGGTTCCTATTCCCCCATATCTGAACCGTAAGACCCAGGCTATAGACAGAACCCGTTATCAGACCATATATGCTAAGCAGGAAGGCTCTGTGGCGGCTCCTACAGCCGGATTGCACTTTACAGATGATGTTCTCAGAACCTTAGACGCAAAGCGTATACTCAGAGAGAATATCTGCCTTCATGTCGGAGCCGGAACCTTCGTGCCTGTAAAAAGCGAGTTCATAGACGGCCATAAAATGCATTCTGAGCCTTTTTCCGTCTCTAAGGAGTTTGTAAAGTCACTTATGGATGTGAAACCGGGGCAGAAAGTGATTTCCGTGGGGACTACTTCCACCCGCTGCTTAGAGTCACTATATTATATAGGTGTGCATTGCATCGAAAATAAGTTGGATCTCTCAGGTACCGTCCCTGCGCCTGTAGGGCAATGGGAGCCTTATGAAACCTCTCCTGCATATTCTCTGAAGGAATCTTTGGAGGGTATTTTGGAATTTTTGGAGAAAAATTCACTCAACAGGCTTGTGGCAGGAACATCCATTATTATAGTGCCTGGCTATAAATTCAAGGTAGTGGATATTCAGATCACTAACTTCCATCAGCCTCAAAGCACTCTTCTTCTGCTTATTTCCGCTATTGTGGGAGATGACTGGAAGAGAATATACTCTCATGCCTTGGATAATGGTTACAGGTTCCTGAGCTATGGGGATAGTTCTGTTCTCTTCCGATAATTTAAAAAAAAGCTAAATTTGCCCCCGCTAAATGTTTTAGACAAGAGCATAACATTGATATGGAGAGCAAGTTTGATGATATAAGGCCTTATTATGATTCGGAGGTGCCTGCCGCTGCGGCAAGGATGATTGGGAATCAGAATATCGATGCGATAGCGGAGTTTCTGGGTCTCAGCGGTGAGATGTTGAGGAACAGATTGTCGAAATGTGTCGATATAGACAGCTTCCAGTCTAATATAATGGCTTTCGCCGTCGAAAAGATTCTTGAGAACACTTCTAAAGGGGTGACATACGGAGGTCTTCACTATTTTGAGGGTGGAGACAAGCACTTGATAGTTACGAACCATAGGGATATTGTTTTGGATGCGGCTATTATACAGCTTATACTCCACAATCATGGTGTCAAAACTACAGAGATGGCTGTAGGGGACAACCTTATATCTTCGAAGTTCGTCGAGGATATAGCCCGCTCCAATAAGATGATAAAGGTCGTTAGAAGCACCTCTCCAAGAGAGGTTTACGAGTCTTCGAAACTCCTTTCGGAGTATATCAGGTCAAAGGTTGTCAGTCAGGAAAGTTCGATATGGATAGCCCAGAGGAACGGACGTACCAAAGATGGTCACGATATGACCGAACAAGGGCTTCTCAAGATGTTCGAGATGAGTGGAAGCGGTGATTTTATCAAAGACAATATTGAGTTGAATATACTTCCTGTAGCGATTTCCTACGAATATGAGCCGTGTGACTTGGAAAAGACTCACGAACTCTATGAATCCCGCAGACATAAGTATGTAAAAGCCCCTGACGAGGATTTCAACAGCATTCTTAAGGGTATAGAGCAGTGGAAGGGGCGTATTCATTTTGAGTTCACTGAGCCTGTTCTTCCGGAAGAGGTGGAGTATTGCGCTAATTTCAAGAAGAACGAAAGATTTCAGGAGCTTGCTAAAATCATTGACAAGCAGATACATACGACCTATAAGCTTTGGCCGAACAACTATATCGCCGCTGATCTTCTTGCGGAGGTCGCCGGTAAGAAAGCTGAATTTGCGGAGAAATATACTCCTGAAGAGAGGCTGACTTTTGAGCGGTATGCTGAAAAACAGATTGCGAAGATCGAGGGGGATGAGGCTGAACTGAGGGATATTTTCCTGCATATCTACGCCAATCCGCTCTATTATAAAGGTTAGGTAACGTCGTGCGGATTATCTGAAATCAGACTGTGTTGTATTCCGATGTATAGCAGGGGTATATATGTGAACCTGTGGAGTATTTTCGCTATATAACGGTGACAAAAAAGAAGGTAATGTTGCCAAAAATAGTTGGTGACGGACTATAAAAAGAAAGGGACTGGATATCAGCCCCTTTCTTTTTTGTCTGATGCGCAATATGAATTGCGCTACGACGCTATTTTGTATAGTCGTAGAAGCCTCTGCCTGTCTTGCGACCGAGAAGACCTGCCCGGACCATCTCTCTGAGAAGCGGGTGCGGACG
>CAMGTS010000170.1 GCA_946062035.1 uncultured Bacteroidales bacterium | reverse complement strand
ACGGAGGATACTCCCGAAATATTATAAGATTTGCGGAACCTATGTAGAAAGAGATTAGCGACAACGGACTTTCTTAGGAGCAGCCTTGCGAAGAAGTATAGTCCTGACGGGTTTCTTGTTACAAAACACAATAAGAAACTCAGCAGGACATTTTTTATGACTAAATTGCGCCTCTTTGAATCAATACGTATGTTGATATGACCGAAAAAGATTTGCACAACAGAATAGACAGGGGGGCGATACTTTCACGCATGGGTTCACGAATCATTATTCTTGACGGTGCGATGGGAACTATGATCCAGCGTGGCAAGATAGATTCTAAGTGCGGATGCTGCAGCGTGCAGGGCAATATGGATATGCTGAATATCACAAACGCCGCCGCAATCAAAGAGATTCATAAAGCATACATAAAGGCAGGAGCTGAAATAGTCGAGACAAACACTTTCAGCAGCACATCCATTTCGCAAAAAGAGTATGGCAGCGCCGACAAAGTTTACGAATTGAACTTTAACGGAGCAAAGAACGCATTGGAGGCGGCTTGTGAAGCCTCTTCTGATTTGATTGAATCCCTTGACGCAAAAGGATTTTCATGGAAAGAGGAGTGGGGAGCGAAGAGAGCCATAGTTGCCGGAGCAATCGGCCCTACTATCAAATCTTTGACGCTTGCAGCTGATGTCCACAGTCCCGAAAGTCGCAGTATTTCATTCGATGAAATGGCTGTGGCGTTCGGAGAACAGGCGGAGGGACTTATAGACGGAGGAGCGGATGTCCTATTGATTGAGAGCGTATATGACGGCCTGAACATGAAAGCAGCTCTGTACGCTATTGAAAAGGTTCTTGAGAAGAAGAGAAAATCTTTAGGGGATACTTTCGATATTCCCGTGATGGTATCTGTAACCATCAACGACTCAAAGGGAAGAATCCTGACGGGGCAGACGTTAGAGTCCTTGTTTACAGAGATAGCCAATTACAACATTCTCGCTTTCGGTCTGAACTGCTCGTTCGGGGCAAAAGACTTGCTGCCATGCATCAGAGAAATAAAATCTTTTGCAAACAGTTGTGCCATAAGCGTTTATCCAAATGCCGGCCTGCCGGACGAGATGGGAAATTACAAGGAGACACCTTCATATACCGCCGAGTGTATACGTGAGATGGCTCTTGAGGGGGCTTTGAACATTGCCGGAGGATGTTGCGGGACAACCCCGGAACATATATCCGCTATAGCCTCAGCCTTAGCTGATTGCAGACCGCATCCGATTAATGGGCGTTCATGCGGGACTTCCGACAAAGATGACCTATATGTGGCAGGATTGGACAATCTCTTGATTAACAGGGCCAAACAGAACTTTACAAACATAGGTGAGAGAACCAATGTAGCGGGCAGCGCAAAATTCGCGAAACTGATAAGAGAACAGAATTTTGCGGAAGCCACAACAATCGCCGCAAAGCAGATAGAAGACGGTGCAACGATAATTGACATAAATACAGACGACACCATGTCGGATGGTACTATGCTGATGCGCAAGTTCTTACGCTATCTTGCCAATGAGCCTGATGTCGCAAAAGTCCCTTTCATGATTGATTCTTCAAATTGGGAAACCATCACTGAGGGTGTCAAAAACTGCGTGGGCAAACCTATCGTAAATTCGATAAGCCTGAAAGAGGGAGAAGAAGTGTTTATCAAAAAGGCAGAGGAACTTTTCCGGCTTGGAGCCGCAGTTGTCGTTATGGCTTTTGATGAAAAGGGACAGGCGGTTACTTTCGACAGAAAGACAGAGATCTGCGGCAGAGCCTATAAACTTCTCACAGACATAGGGTTCAAGCCAAGCGACATTATTTTCGACTGCAACATCCTTACAATAGCGACAGGCATATCCGAACACGACAATTACGCAAGAGACTATATCAACGCTGTCAGATGGATAAAACAGAATCTTAGTGGAGCGAAAACTTCTGGCGGAGTTTCTAACCTCTCGTTCGCTTTCAGGGGAAATAACACCATCCGAAAGGCGATGCACTCCGTATTCCTCTATCATGCGATTGAGGCAGGATTGGATATGGCAATCCTTAATCCTGCAATGATTGACCTTTATGATGATATCAATCCACTTCTCAGAGGCATTATAGAGGCGGCGATATTCAACGATGCGTCTTATCTGAACAAGATAACATCGGAGCAATGCGACAACTTCGGATTCTACGATGTCAACAAGAAATATGCTGAGGGTAAGAGCATTACAGAAATTCTTACCGACCTTGCCTCTACGATAAAGGAGAGAGAGCTTGCGGCAAAAGAAAGTGCGGGAAATGGTGCTGTATCTCTCAAAAATCCATCCGGGATAGTAGCAGACGCTTCGGGGGATGTGGACGGGCGTTTGGAGGCGGCTATTATCAAAGGCAGCTCTTCGAGATTGGAATCCGATTTGAATGAGGCTCTCAGTAAATACAACGCCCCGGTGGATATCATAGAGGGACCTCTTATGAGGGGGCTGGAACGGGTCGGAACTTTGTTTGAAGAGGGTAAGATGTTCCTCCCGCAGGTCGTCAAGAGCGCAAGACTGATGAAAAGCGCGGTAACGATCCTTCAGCCTTATATCGAGAAATATAACTTGGAACACAGCGAATACTCCGGGAGCGTATGCAAATCGGGCGGCAAGCCTGTAGTTGTGCTTGCCACGGCCAAGGGAGACATTCACGACATAGGTAAGAACATCCTCTCCATTGTCCTCACCTGCAACAATTTCGAGGTTGTGGATCTTGGAGTTATGGTCGAAAACGAAACTATCGTAGAGGAAGCCATCAGGCGCAAGGCGGCGATAGTAGCGGTCAGCGGGCTGATAACACCGTCGCTCAAGCACATGGAAGAGCTTGCGACTTTGCTTGAGGAGAACAAGGAACGCATGATGAAGGAATTGGGTTATCTGATTCCTCTCGGAGTCGGCGGGGCGACAACTTCTTCTGTTCACACCGCCGTAATGATTGCCCCTAAATACAGCGGCACAGTTATTTATGGCAGGGACGCTTCTACTTCGGCTGTGGCTTACAAGAGAATCGTAAACGGTATCGGAAGCGAACAGATAAAACGCAGTCAGGAGGAAATACGAAGGCAATATGCCGGCAGAAATATCGAGCACATATCAGCGGAAGATGCGTACTCACTTTCTGAGAAATATCCTGAAAGTTCATACGTTCTGGCAGGCTTCGGAAAGTCAGATTATCTGCGGCGCAATATTTCTCTTGATGAACTTTCAGATAAGATAGATTGGACAGGATTTTTCAATTTTTGGGGATATAAAGGAGTTT
>CAMGTS010000169.1 GCA_946062035.1 uncultured Bacteroidales bacterium | reverse complement strand
ACGTATATCTCCCAGGAAGAAAGGATCGATTCCTATATCAACTCATTGGACGACAGCTACAGGGTTATGCGTCAGAACGGGGCGAACAGGGTTGTGGTCACGGAAGGAAACTCGCCGGATTCATTGTGTGTGGGCGATTCTGTCTATTTCTATTACTCTGGATATCAGTTTTCCGGCGGTCGCGGTGCGTTATTCGCAACGAATGACACTATAGTAGCCAAAGAAAATGGTATTTCTGCGAGTGGAGATACATTTAAGTTGAGATACGGATCGGATGGCCTGATAAACGGGCTTCACAATGGTATGGCGGGAGTGAGAGAAGGTGAGACATGCTATATTATTTTCAGCGCGAAGTATGGCTATGGAAATGAGATAATGTTCAATCTTCCTAAGTTGACTCCGTTGTTTTTTGACATACAGGTCAAAAAGGTTATAAAGAAAAAATAAAATTTCAGTAGAGGATAATATTATACAGATGAAGTTTAATATAAAAGCGATTTTGGCATTGGCCGCAGGTGCGTTTTTGTGTTTGGCATGTGCGGAGGAGAAAGACGAGTCTCAGCGCTCTATCCAGGAGAGAGTATTGGACGCATATATTGAAACAAAATGTCCTGACGCGCAGAAGTTGCCGTCAGGTCTTACCATTATAAATAAATCTCAAGGAGCCGGCGAATTGCCGGAGTCAGGAGACGCGGTATACATCCATTACAGCACATATTCCCTGAACGGAGTATGCCAAAGCACGACCGATTCAGTAGAGGCCAGGATGTTAGGAACTTACGATGCTTCGAAATACTACGGCCCGTCGCTGTTCGTCCTCGGTACATATTCTGTGACCCAGGGCATGTCGGAGCTTCTCCAGCTGATAGGCGAAAACGGTACTGTGACCGCAATAATTCCTCCTTGGCTTACTTCTTATGATAATTCGCAGACGGGCGGCTCAATGGGCGGTCAGCAAAGCACTATCAACGTGATTTATAAAGTCAATCTAAGACATGTCATCAAAGATTTGACAAAGTTCCAGGCGGATTCTTTGGACAGCTATTCAAGATTGAATTTCTCCCCGAAGATTGATTCGCTTTCATACGGTTATTATTTCAGGAACTTTACTCACGACAACGGAATCGACGCCGCAGATACCATTGCAAGCGGTACGAGTGTAAATATTTGGTATGTGGGACGTTTGCTTGACGGATATATTTTCGACACGAATATAAGGGATACCGCAAAAAAATACGGTATCTACAATTCAAGCGGAACCTATGATCCGTTAAAGGTTACTATCGAGTCTACTTATAAAGAGATGTCCTCAAACGGCGTATCTTCTGACGGAAGCACAGGCTCTTTGGTCTCAGGCTTTGCGAGGGCGCTCAAGAAAATGACCATCAAAGACCATGCTGTCACATTCTTTATGTCCGGTTTCGGATATGGCAATTCCGGTACGATGAGCAGCGGCAAAGGTGTGCCGGAGTATGCGATGCTCAGATTCGATATCTGGATGGGAAAATCCGGTGACGAAAACTATCCTCCTGTTAAGGAAAAGGACAATTAATATCATATGGAAACAAAAAGAGAAAGAGAGCTGCTTGCATTCGAGCAGCTTTTGGACGTTATGGACACCCTTAGGGAAAAATGTCCTTGGGATAGGAAACAGACCTTGGAATCTCTTCGCCCTCAGACTATTGAGGAAACATACGAGTTGAGTGACTGTATTCTTAAAAACGATATGCATGACCTTTCCAAAGAGCTTGGGGATTTGCTTCTTCATATCGTGTTTTATGCGAAAATAGGAAAGGAACAAGGGAAATTCGATATAGCTGATGTGTGCCATCAGTTGTGCAATAAATTGATATACAGGCATCCTCATGTTTACGGCGATGTCGCTGTAAAGAATGCCGCTGAGGTTGTTGATAATTGGGAACAGCTCAAGACCAAAGAAAAGGATGGTAACAAAACCGTCCTTAGCGGTGTGCCGGAGGGGCTGCCGAGCATGATCAAGGCTTACCGTATGCAAGACAAGGCACGTGCCGTCGGTTTTGACTGGAAGAAGCGCGAGGATGTATGGGGTAAGGTTGACGAGGAGTTGGGAGAACTTAAGGAGGCGCTTAACGGTGACGATAGAAAAGCCGCGGAAAATGAACTCGGAGATTTCATATTTTCGGTTGTAAATGCAGGAAGATTATACGATTTGAACCCTGATACCGCACTCGAAAGTACATGTGCGAAATTCCGCCGCCGTTTCGGATATTTGGAAGAGCATACGATAAAGCAGGGCAAGTCGTTGAAGGATATGACTTTAGAGGAGATGGACAAGTTTTGGGACGAAGCCAAGGAGCTTGAAAAGAAGTCGGAGAGGAAAAAGGGCGAATAGTCTATGTCTCAAGAATGGAAAGAGAGGACCTTGCTACAAGTAGGTGAGGATGGAATAAAAGCTCTTGAGGAAGCCCGCATTGCGATTGTCGGTTTGGGAGGTGTCGGTGCATATGCCGCTGAAATGCTTTGCCGTGCAGGGGTCGGCTCTTTTGTCTTGGCCGATTCGGATGTCATAAGCGAAACGAATAAAAACAGGCAACTCCTCGCATTGGATAGCACAATCGGAAAGAAAAAGACAGCGGTAATCTCTGAAAGGATGAGGGACATCAACAATCTTGTGCAAATTGATATAATTGACGAGTTCCTTACTGAAGAAAATATCGGGCCGGTCTTTGGGGATGCTTTGAAATCCTCTGATTTTGTGATAGATGCCATTGATACCCTTACCCCTAAAATCGCACTTATAAAGTTTTGTATAGACAACAGGCTGCCTCTTGTCTCATCTATGGGGGCCGGAGCGAAGTACGACGCTACCAAGGTTAGGCTTGCTGATATAAAGAATTCATTCAATTGTCCTTTGGCGTATATGCTTCGCAAAAGACTCCACAAAATTGGTATCCGCTCCGGTTTTAATGTCGTGTTTTCTGAGGAAAAACCGATAAAAGAGGCGATTATTCCGATGGAGGAGCGTAACAAGAAAAGCCGCACCGGCACTGTCTCTTATTTGCCGGCGGTTTTCGGATGCGTATGTGCACAGGCTGCTATACAACATATTTTGCGCCTTGTTTATTAAAATGTTAAATTTGCTCGGTTTGTTTGACGACAATCAGAATTATGCACGTAACAGTCAGAGAAGTTGAAAGCAAGGAGCAACTGAAGCAATTTTATCAGTTTCAGAATAAGCTTTACAAAAACTGTAAAGTATATGTTCCTACTTTGGATAGCGATCAGAAGCATTCCTTGACAGAGGACCCTGCGTTAAAGTATTGTAAAAGAAAACTTTGGCTTGCTTACTCCGACGAGGGGAAAGTAGTAGGCCGAATTCAGGGTATAATCAAT
>CAMGTS010000168.1 GCA_946062035.1 uncultured Bacteroidales bacterium | reverse complement strand
CGGCACCATTCCTGCGTAGCCAGGCAGAACCGGCTCTATGCCGAGTGAACGCATCCGGCGCATGATCTTTTTCTGGAGTTTCTCCTGATTGTCGTACCATTCAGGCGGAAGAGGGCCGCCCCAACCCTCAAGATTGTTCATCTGCCACCATGCGAAATATGCCGGGCCGCTGATGAATTCGCCGATTTCCTTATCAGTATAACCCAATTTGCGCAGCATATTGCGCCATACGACTTCAATTCCGGTGATACTAAGCGGCATATTGATACCATGCAGAGCCATCCAGTCTATCTCTTTCATCCAACGCTCTTCGTCCCAAAAAGCCATGGAATATGAGAATGTACAGTAGTTCAGATAGTATCGTTTGTCTACACTCGCCCATTTTCTGACAGGGCTTTCCGGCAATGGCAGTTCGTCCGGGAGCTTTTGGGTCAAGTTGTTCCATGAAATATGGATGCCGGCGACGTACTTGAGATACCAGTTCAGCCCCGTCGCCATGCTGACAGTGTTGTTTCCCTCTATCAGAACTTTGCCCTTGTCGGCCTTTATTTCAAAATAATCCTGATCCGCAGGTACTTCCTTGAATATGATTTTTCCCTTGGACGTCCCTTCGGTAACTCTGTAGGCAAGATCATCGATAGGTGAAGTTGCGCAACTGATTGCCAAAATGCACAAGAGTCCGAGCAGTATGTGTTTCATGGTGTGCTGCGATTTGTAGGTTTTATTTGAAAATTATTGTGAATGTGGTGCCGGAGGCGTCGCTTGAACGGAGGTTCAGGCTGCCGCCGTGCATCCGCATAATCTGGCGGGAGAGACTCAGCCCTATGCCGCTGCCGTCCTCTTTGGTAGAGAAGAACGGTACGAAAATATTGTCACGGCTCCCTTCAGGAATGGGTCTGCCGTCATTTGAAATATTGATGCAAACCCTGTCTTTTTCGTCGATATCCGCCTCGATGCTGACCTTTTGCGCCCCTGCCTGAAGAGCGTTCTTCAGCAGATTGATGAAGATTCTGCTTATCTGGCTCTCGTCACCATAAATAAGTATATTCTCGACCTTTTCGGTATAGAGGCATACTGCGGATGCGCTCCGGAACTGTTCTTCTGTCAGCCTGATGATTTTTTCGACTACATCCTTGAGCCTGAATGCGGTTTTCTGGGGCATGGAGAGTCCTGTGAGATCTCGGTATGTCTGTACGAATTTGATCAGCTCCTTAGATGAACTCTCTATTGTCCTCAACCCCTCGCATCTGTCAGGATTATTTTCATCGTGCTCCATAGCCTCGCTGAGGGATACGATAGGCGAGACGGTATTCATGATTTCGTGTGTGAGTACCCTGATGAGCTTCTCCCACGATTTTTGTTCGTTTTCGTCAATTTCCTTGCTTATGTCGTTGATGGACAGAATATTGACCTCCTTTCCCGAAAGGGTTGCGATGGAACGCCTGATGGAATACTCGGATCTGCCGAGTTCGTTATCGTATTCCACCCTCGATTCTCCGTTCTTACATGCGTCAAAGAGTGCCTGTACAAAATCCGCATTTGCGGCGTTAAGTTGCCTGATATTACTGAGACTACGGATGTTCATCAACTTTAGAAACGGAGTGTTGCAGTATTTGACCGAACCGTCTGTGCCGATTACGACAATCGCTGTGCTGATATTTTCCATCATGCCGGCAAGATATGAGTCCTGCTCTCGGATTTTTTCCTTTTCCTTCTCGAAGATGCTTTTCAATCTGTTCAGAAGCCGGTTGATAGACTTCATGCCTATTTTGCCCTCATTGAAACGGAAGTTTGTCTCACCATCTTCAAGAGCGTCAAGCATATATGAAGTCTTCTTCAGAAAAGCCCTTGTGGTGAATAACGCTGACAGGAATCCTGCGACAACAGCCGCTGCGACACAAAATAGTATCAATATAGTCCCGTTCATCAGATATTATATTTCTTGAGTTTTGCGTATAGGGTAGGGCGGCTGATTTTCAGCACTTTTGCGATAACCGACAGATTGCCGCCGAATTTGTCTAAAGCCTCCCTTATGGCACGTTCTTCTGTCATCGCCAAGGTTTCATTCCCGCTCTGCGCCGTGGAATGCTCTATCTTGCTGAACTTTATATCCTCCGCCCTGATTTCGCCCCCTTCAGACATAATCACGGCGGTCTCTATGCAGTTCTTCAGTTCACGGACATTACCGCTCCAATTGTGTTGGAGCAGTTTTGTTTCCGCCTCGGAGCTGAGGTCAGTCACGTTTCTGTGATATTTTTCCGTGTATTCACTGATAAAGCGATGAGCTAAAGGCAGTATTTCATCCTTTCGCTCTCGTAGGGGCGGCAGATTGATTCGCACTGTATTGATTCTGTAATACAGATCCTCGCGGAATTCGCCCTTCTGAACCAATTCCTCGAGTCTGCCGTTGGTCGCACATATAAGCCTGATGTCAAACGGACGGCTGACAGTATCACCTATGCGGGTTACAGCTCTGTTTTGCAATACCCTTAGCAGCTTTGACTGAAGGTTAAGCGGCAGGTTGGCGATTTCATCCAAAAACAGAGTTCCGCCCCCGGCCTGCTCGAATTTGCCTGCATGATCGCTGAATGCACCTGTGAACGAGCCTTTTACATGACCGAACATCTCGCTTTCGAACAGGTTGTCATTAAGCGAACCTAAGTCAACCGCTACAAACGGCCTCTCCCTCCTGTCGGAGAGTAGGTGTAACTGATTGGCGATCATGTCTTTGCCTGTACCGTTCTCTCCTGTTATCAATACGGAGGCATCGGTCGCCGCGACTTTTTCAACCGTCTTTCTGATTTCCTGCATTTCAGGACTCTCTCCCCAATATATGCTTCTGTCAGACACCTTTTCGATAGTTGCCTTTTTACGCCTTGACGCGGCCTCCTGCAGAGTCTTGATAAGTTTTGCGTTTTCCCAGGGCTTTACGATAAAATCGAAAGCTCCTCGCTTCATCCCCTCTACGGCGAGGTTAACGTCGGCATACGCAGTGAAAAGCACCACATTGATTTCCTGAAATTTGCTCTTGATTTCGCTGAGCCAGAACAATCCTTCGTTGCCTGTGTTGTTCTCGTCGGTGAAGTTCATATCCAACAGAACCGCATCGGGACGGAACGCCTCTATCTTGCTGATGAGGATTTTAGGTGAAGAAATTATCTCCACATCAGAGAAATAGTTGGGTAAGAGCAATTTGAGGGATGACCTGATACCTTGATTGTCATCAGCTACCAATATTTTTCCGGCCTTAGTCATTATTCAATTTTATCATAAGCACAAGATTAGTAAAAATTTGTGATTTATGGCTGTGCGATAGAGGGTTGGCGGAGAGGAACAGGATGAAGGGCAAAACATGGCGCTTACAAGTGTGTAAAGAATTTTTAC
>CAMGTS010000167.1 GCA_946062035.1 uncultured Bacteroidales bacterium | reverse complement strand
ATATCCTGAAGCGGTCAAGGAAAAAATCCTGAACTCTGTATCTATTAAAAAGAGCATTCTCAAAATAAAAAAAGGGGACACTCTTTCATTTGATTTTATAAAGGAACTTCTGATGGATTCGGGATTTGAAAGAGTCGATTATGTTGCGGAACCTGGTCAGTTCGCCGTCAGAGGAAGTATAGTGGATATATTTTCATATTCCGACAATGTTCCGTATAGGATAGATTTCTTCGGAAATGAAGTCGAGTCGCTAAAGAGGTTTGATATAAATACACAACGCTCTGTTTCTGAGGCGGAGCAGTTGGAAGTTTTCCCGAATATATATGAGAAAGGGAGGATTTTGGCTGAGGGAGGAGAGGAATTCTTTGACTTTATAAAAGATGATAGTTGCGTTGTATGGAATGATACTTTCGAAAATTTATCCGGACTATATAAAGACAAGCAGGTTATTTCTCTGAATGGGAAATCGATGTTCGGAAAAGACGAAAGATACTCGACCATAAATCTTAATTTTTCGCCACAACCGAGTTTCAATAAAAACTTCACCCTTTTAGCGGAAGATATAAGGAAAAGAAATTCAGAAGGTTATAAGGTCTTTCTTGCATGCTCTTCGCCTGAACAGGCTCAAAGACTGACCGCTATTTTCAGAGAGAGCGAGGAAATATCATCGCAGTCGTTCCCGAAATTTGAAGTTTTGGACTTTGCGTTGGGGACAGGTTTTGTCTCTCCGGATATAAAAGTGTGCCTTTATACAGATCATCAGATTTTCAATAGGCACAGGAGAGTTAAGGTCAGAAAAGAGGTTGAAAGAAGTGAAAGGCTTACTATAGAGGAGCTTAACTCATTTCATATAGGCGATTATGTCGTACATATCGACCATGGTGTAGGAGTTTTTGGAGGACTTCTCAAGACAAATATTGACAACAAACTTCAGGAGGCGGTAAAAATAATGTACAAAGACGGAGATGTGATATTTGTCTCTGTACATAGTCTGCATAAAATAGCGAAGTATAAATCCAAAGACGGAATCCCTCCAAAAATCTATAAGCTTGGCAACGGAGCTTGGAGCAAACTGAAGAATCAGACTAAAGCGAAGATAAAAGACATTGCCAAAGAACTTATAGACCTTTATGCAAAACGCAGACAAACAGATGGTTATGCGTTTTCTCCTGATAACTATATGCAGAATGAGCTTGAGGCTTCATTCATGTATGAGGACACTCCCGATCAGAGTGCCGCATCGAAAGCGGTAAAGGCTGATATGGAGGCTTCACATCCTATGGACAGGTTGGTTTGCGGAGACGTGGGATTCGGAAAAACCGAAGTCGCTATCCGTGCCGCATTTAAGGCGGTATGTGACAATAAACAGGTCGCTGTTCTTGTTCCTACTACTATCCTCGCATTGCAGCACTTCAAGACTTTTTCTGAAAGACTCAAGGATTTCCCTGTAAATATCGACTATATAAGCAGACTTCGTACCGCAAAGGAGATAAAAGACATAACGGACAGACTCAAAAACGGAAAGTTGGATATAGTTATAGGTACTCATCGTATTCTGAATAAAAAAGTGGAATTCAAGGATTTGGGATTGCTTATAATTGATGAGGAGCAGAAATTCGGAGTCGCCGCAAAAGAAAGACTGAGGCAGTTGAAAGTGGAGGTTGATACACTTACGCTGACCGCTACTCCTATTCCGAGAACTTTGCAGTTCTCCTTATTGGGTGCGAGGGACCTTTCCATAATCAATACACCTCCACCAAACAGACTTCCTGTTCAGACTGAAATAATAGATTTCAATGAAGATTTGGTCAAAGAGGCGATAGAATATGAACTGAATCGTGGCGGACAAGTATTTTTTGTTCACAACAGGGTCGAGGATATACTGTCAGTAGAGCAGATGCTTAACAGAATATGCCCTGAGGCGAGAACAGTGGTAGGGCACGGACAGATGGAGGCGAAAGTATTGGAAAACAAGATGTTGGAATTTATAAACGGAGAATATGACATCTTGGTCGCAACCTCTATAATCGAGAACGGTATAGATATTCCGAACGCTAATACTATAATCATCAATTCCGCACAGAATTTCGGATTAAGCGACCTGCACCAGTTAAGAGGCAGGGTAGGAAGGTCTAATATGCAGGCGTTCTGCTATCTGATAGTTCCGCCGCTATCTTCACTAACTGAAGACGCTAAACGAAGGATAAACGCTATAGAGGCTTTCTCTGAACTTGGCAGCGGATTCAATATAGCAATGCAGGACCTTGATATCCGTGGAGCGGGAAATATGCTTGGAGGAGAGCAGAGCGGATTTATTGCCGATATGGGTTTTGAAACATACCAAAGGATTCTTAATGAGGCTTTTGTGGAGATCAACTCAGAGATGGGAAGAAATATATCTGCGAAGGAAACCCCTCAGCTTCCTGTGACATTCCTTACCGATTCAACTATTGATACCGATTTGCAGCTATTCATTCCTGATGAATATGTTTCTCAAACCGCTGAGAAGATAAGGTTATATAAGGAGCTTGACAACCTTAAGTCTGAAGAAGAAATCAAGAAATTCTTGGCCGGGCTTGAGGACAGGTTTGGCCCGATACCGGAGCAGATAATACAACTTACTTATGTTGTGAGACTTCGCAGGCTCGCGATAAAGTTGGGATTCGAGAAAGTCATAGTGAAAAACGGACTTATGCTGCTGTACTTTATAAGCAATAAGGAGTCGGCATATTATACGACCGATACATTCAGCCATATCCTGCAGTTTATAGCGGACCGGCCTGAATGGTCTTTGAAAGACAATGGTGATAAACTTTGGATTGTCATAAGAAATGTACGATCTATAAACGACGGATACCGTATTCTCGAAAAGTTCCAATAATTTTAGTTATCTTCGAAACTTGTATTCAGCCTTTTAGAGATGCAGACAGATCTTTTGATTGACATAGGAAACACAAACGCCAAAGTTGTTTTCTATTATTCGGGAAGGATGGGGAAGCTCCATCGAAGTTCCGAAAGGGATCCATTGGACTTTATAGAGTCTATCATAAAATCCTCTGTTGCAGAGGTCATGACAATTGTAGTCAGCAATGTCAGGACATCGAATGATCCGGTAAGGGAAAGGCTTGCGCCACTTTGTAAAAGGATAATATTCTTGGATTACAAGACAGAGTTGCCTATAGATTTGCAATACAGTTTCGATGCGACCGAACTTGGTGCGGACAGAATAGCGTCAGCACTTGCGGTAGCGGCCATGTTTAAAGGTCAGGATTGCATAAAATTCGACTTCGGAACAGCCCTTACGATAGATTTCATTGACAAGACAGGAAAGTATCTCGGAGGCAACATCTCATTGGGTATGAGGAGCAGGTTTAGGGCGTTACATGATTTCACAGGGCTTCTT
>CAMGTS010000166.1 GCA_946062035.1 uncultured Bacteroidales bacterium | reverse complement strand
GACTTGTTCGCTAAAACGAGAGTTCAGGTAATGAGCAATGTCAAACTTATCATCGAAAACAAAGAGGTCAAAGAGTGCCTGATAAACGGCGCTCCAATTGATGAGAACAAAGTCTATAACATCGCTACTATAGACTTCCTGCTCAACGGAGGAGACGGTGTCTATCCTCTTGCAAAAAATGTAAGTGTCGTAAGCAGCAAGGTTAAGGTTATGGATTTGATTATCAGCGGAATTGAAAACCTCACCAAAGCGGACAAGGTAATTGAGAAACAAAAAGACGGCAGAGTAATAATACAATAGAGAACCATGGTGCTCTTGAGACAAGAGAAGCCAACACACCAAAAGTATCATACATATCAGGGACATACAATGAGATTAACCAAATACATACTGTCAGTAGCGCTAATCTTAGCGTCAACATTATATGCCAATTCGCAAGACCTTGTGATTCTTCACACCAACGATACACATTCGCAGATCGAACCTCAAGTCGCAGGAGCGGACAAAGGGACAGCCGGTGTTGTCAGGCGAGAAAAATACATATCATCGGTAAGGGCTGAAAATGAGAATGTTCTTCTGTTTGACGCAGGAGACTTTTCACAAGGTTCACCATACTTTACCCTATTCAAAGGTGATGTTGAAATCGAAGTAATGAACGCCCTCGGAGTTGATGTCGCCTGCTGGGGCAATCACGAATTCGACAACGGAAAGTCCGAACTTGCGAGAAGGGCAAAGAATGCGAATTTCCCTATCGTTTGCGCCAACTACGACCTCGGAGAGACTGAACTCAAAGATGTCATAAAGCCTTACACTGTAGTTGAAAAAGCAGGGAAAAGAATCGGTGTGATAGGATTATCGGTAAAACTCACCGGATTTGTAAGTCCCAAGAATATCGAGGGGCTCACTTACCTTCACCCATACAAGGTGGTCAACAAGTATGCTAAGATTCTCAGAAATGAAGAAAAGTGCGATTTGGTCATTGTCCTTTCGCACTGCGGATATAATTCAGGTAAAGAGCAGTCTCCTGACGATCAGATGATTGCAAGAAACACCGAAGGGGTTGATGTAATCATTGGAGGGCACACCCACACATTCTTGGACGAACCGGCGATTATCGAGAATAAGGCCGGAAAAAAAGTTGTAGTGGTACAGGCCGGTGAAAGGGGCGCAGAAGTCGGAAGACTTGACCTATGGTTTTAATGAAGGTCTGAGCCTATCAGCCTCATAAACTCCTCTCTTGTCCTTATATCTTTCAGGAACGTTCCTGTAAACGCCGAAGTGGTGGTTACGGAGTTCTGTTTCTGTACTCCTCTGATCTGCATGCACATATGTGCGGCCTCTATAACAACAGCCACTCCTAAAGGGTTCAAGGTTTCCTGAATGCAGTCACGGATCTGTACAGTAAGCCTTTCCTGAACTTGCAATCTGCGGGCAAAAGCGTCAACAACCCTGGCGATCTTGCTCAAACCCGTTATATAGCCGTTGGGAATATAAGCGACATGAGCCTTGCCGTAAAAAGGCAATAAATGGTGCTCGCACATAGAGTACATCTCGATATCCTTGACAAGGACAATCTGCTTGTAATCTTCCTTGAACATAGCCGATTTGAGAATCGCTACAGGATCTGTCTTATACCCTTGAGTCAGAAACTGCATACTCTTCGCTACCCTTTCAGGCGTTTTCAACAGGCCCTCTCTATCTGGATCCTCTCCGAGCAATTCAAGAACCGATTTATAATTCTGTGCGAGTTTTTCAGTAGTCTCAGGTGTAAACTCCTCTATCTTATTATATGACATACTCTTGACTGATTATGTACCTTTTTCAAATTTTGCGCAAGATAAGAATTTATGCAGATTTGCTATATTTGTGCCTATGGCATATATACGCTGCGTCTCGGCAGAAAAAACGCACCGATATTTTTCTGCCCTCGACTTGTGGTATATTTGCTCACTACGTTCGCAAACAGAATAATGTCCTATGGTAACCAAACCTAAAATCTTAGTAGTTGACGATGAGGAGGATATCTGCGAAATCCTTCAGTACAACTTGGAAAAAGCAGGATACGATGTCAAGACCGTATTAAGTGCGGAAGACGCTTTGTACATCATTCCCAAAGGGAACTTTGATCTCCTCATGCTCGATATTATGCTCGGTGGGATCAGCGGACTGAAATTAGCGCAATTGCTAAGGGAAGACTACAAAAACAATATCCCTATTATCTTCATTTCAGCCTTAGACGCTGAGATAGACATACTCAAAGGGTTTAAGACCGGCGGCGATGACTATATATCAAAACCTTTTTCCATTAACGAGGTTATAGCACGTGTCGGCGCTGTCTTGAACCGCTACAACAAAACCCGCAAAAAGGATGATAGCGGCGCTCCGTTAAGCGGATGGCAAAATGGTTCGACTGTAAAAAAAGAGGTTGAGAAAAACGAGTTCGACTTTGGAATCCTCAAGATCAAGTCGGATGACAAGAGGGTTCATGTGAACGGAGAAGAGGTTTTCCTTACCAAAAAAGAGATGGAGATTCTGCTTCTGCTTGCAAGATTTCCCGGTAAGGTATTTTCAAGGGATGACATTCTCAAACTTGTATGGAAAGATGAAAGTTACGTCCTTGAAAGGACTGTAGATGTACACATTGCAAGACTTCGCAAAAAGCTCGGCAAGGCTGGGGATCTTATCCTGAACCGCTCCGGATACGGATATAGCCTTCAAGCCAACTCGTAATGAAACATCAGCTCAAATACAGGTATAGGCTGCTCGCATATTTTTTCGTTCTTCTCGCTTTTGTCGCACTTGCCTTTATGGTCTGGACATCAAGGCAGAGCAGGGGGTTTAGCATTACCAACCTGCAAAGTGAGTTGAAAACCGCCAACGAAGACATTTACGGGGAGATCAGCAAAGGGGCGAATCTGCAAAACATCGAACCGCCCGCAAAGATAAGTTTCACATTGTTAGATACTAACGGATGCGTCATTTACGATAATACCCAAATGATGAAGTCCTACATTGTGGATCAGTCCGACATGAGTGAAATAGCCAATGCAATAATCAAAGGTGAAGGAAGCGCACTCAGATCAGATATCAACAATGATGAATATCTTTTCTACGCTAAGAAATACGACGATATTTTTCTCCGTACTTCAATTAAATTCACCTCCAAGAAGCCGTCCGACATAGCAAAAGACAACAAGCCTATCTTCCTTATAGCAAGTCTGCTTGTCGCAATGGTTATAGCTTTCATACTGATCATCAGAGTAATAAACAAGCCTGTCAAGAATTTTCACGAGTTTCTGTCCGCAATCAAAAGCAATAAAAAAGATTTCTCCAATATAGAATTCGGAAATGATGATTTTGGAACTGCGGGTAAAGAGATTGCCGCCGCATTCGAGCAATTAGAAAAATCCAAGCTCTACAAGCAACAG
>CAMGTS010000165.1 GCA_946062035.1 uncultured Bacteroidales bacterium | reverse complement strand
TTCTCAAAAACTAAATTTTACCACATCTTTAAAAGGGAATTCAGGTGAAAGTAAAAGCGGCGGATTCTTTATTTCGGATGGCAAAAAAGGGTACTTGAAAATTAATGGCGGAGCGGAGTTCTACTACACCCCTGAACTTGTAACGATGTACAGTCCGGAGAGTAACGAGATGGTTATCCAACCTCGTAAGAAAAAATCCAAGGGTGATGTCTCCAATCCGTTTTCTATCCTTGATTTAGATAGCAGGTCTGTGAATGTTTCTTTGCCGACGAAAGAGGTAGTCGGAGGTAAAGAGCTGTGCTACGTGACAGTAACTCCTGTCGCAAAGAAAGGCTCGGCTTTCAGTGAGGCTAAGATATATGTTTCAGGTTGGAATGGTGCGGGTTCAAAAGTGGCTGTTCGTAAGATAGTTATGATATCTAAATCCGGGGCTGTCTACGAAACGGTAATAGTTTCAGCATCGTCTCCCGCCCCGGCGTTATTAGAGAACTCCGTTGTGGACATATCAAAATATCCTAACGCCAAGGTTACTGATCTAAGGTAGCCTCGATTCTATCCTCATTTTGAAGTGCATATTCAGGCTGCGAGAAATATATGCCTGGTCGTGTGTGTCTATAATATGATACCTGCTTTTGTGAGGACTTCCCGGATTGTACCGTAACTCTCTTCCATACGCTCCTTCATCTCATTTTCAGTGAACCAGCGGCATTCTGTGATGCCCTCTTCCTGTTGAGGCATAATGTGCGTATCTTTTACGGGAGTCATCGCATACCAATAAGTGTGCTTAATAACCATTTGTCCGTCAAGTAGATAAGTGTGATTTGTCATGCAGATAAGGTCACCGACATTGCATTCTATTTCACATTCTTCACTGACCTCACGTTTGGCGGTAGCGGCAAGCTCCTCGCCTTCCTCCTGCCATCCTTTAGGCAGGTCCCAGACATCATTGCGCCTGATCATCAGGTATTTGTCGGTTTCAGGATTGAATACAAACCCTCCTGCCGCATTGATATGCCTGATCTTTGAAAACATCATTTTGAACAGTTCATCCGTGTCATGACTTCCCTGTTCCGTGATTACAAGATGCTTGATATTAGGGTTGTTGGCCATAATATCGGGTATATTCGTAAGTCTATAATTATCAGATGGATGAAGATAGATAACATCATTATCCTTAAGAACCGGATCATCCTTTTTGCAGATGGTCAATACTCTGTTCAAAAAATATATGTTGTACATAATCAGTTCAAGTTATCGCATCAAAAATAACATACTTATAGATTTAAAGCAATACAAATGATCGAAGTTGCACCGATGATGACGAAGTCTCGTGATAAATTTATAAATTTGTACTGATACATATACAGAGTGATTATGGAAAATGTTGAGAAGACAATTGCAAAGCAGTTATTGGATATATCTGCTGTAAAACTTAATCCTGAGCACCCTTTTACCTGGGCTTCAGGATGGAAGTCACCGATCTATTGTGATAATAGAAAAATGCTTACATATACAGCTGAAAGGAAAGTCGTAGTAGAGGCTTTCGTTGAGGTTATCAAACGTCATTTCAAAGATGTAGATGTTATTGCCGGTGTTGCGACAGGAGCAATCGCTTGGGGTGTTTTGGTCGCTGAGGCAATGAACAAGCCATTCGTCTATGTGCGTCCTAAACCAAAAGATCATGGGACGCAATCGCAGGTTGAAGGGGATTTGAAGCCTAATCAGAGAGTCGTGGTTGTTGAGGATCTTATTTCTACAGGTACGAGCGCACTTTCGGCGGCTTCCGCAATCCACCATTCCAATGCGATAATACTTGGTATGGTCGCTATCTTCTCTTATAATTTCATATCGGCGAGAAGAGCTTTCGAATATGCGGACATTGAGCTTCATACATTGTGTAACTATGACTCATTGCTGGAAGAGGCTGTAAGCGAAAACTATATAAAGGCAGCGGATTTGGATGTCCTGAAAGAGTGGAGAATAAATCCTTCAACTTGGGGAGAGGGGCTATAGGAGATTATTCGGTATGGCGTTGGAAAGGTTTGAAGGTAAAGAGGTAGTAATAGGTTCACCCTCCTATGTGTTGTTCTCCTCTTTCTCTGATTTGAGGAACTTCGTCTCGAAAATTCCATCGGAATACCGCGATAAGGTCACCGTTACGGAAGACAGCGTTTCGGGAAATTACAGCGGTATGGATATGGGACTGAAAATCGTAGAGAAGCTTCCGAACTCAAAGATTGTGATGAAGCCTCAAGGAGGTTTTCCTTTGGATTTCTCTCTGATACTGAACTTTAATGAGGTATCTCCTTCTCAGACGGGAGTTAAGGTTTCCATAGAGAGTGAGATGAACTTTATGGTAAAAGCGATGTTCGGTAAAAAGATAAAGGAGATGGTAGATAAGATTTCCTCAAATTTGGAGGAGACGGTATCGAGGGGAGGGGCGATGTAGCTTTTTCAAGTTGTTTTAGGAAATATGGAATCTGAATGACGATTAACGAAGATTTTAGGTGTTTGATAGAAGAGTCTTTGGGGTGCGGTGCCTCGAAGGCTCTTTTGCATTCTTTGGAACGTGCTCAGGATGATGCGGTTACATCTGTAAGACGTAATTCCGCAAAATTTTACAAATCTACCGACAAGTCGGCAAATTGTTCGGAAAACACTGAATACAAGCCTGTTGCATGGTGCGATGCCGGATTCTATCTGGACAAGAGGATTAATTTTACCCTCGACCCTTTGCTTCATGCCGGGTGCTATTATGTTCAGGATGCAAGCAGTATGTTTCCCGCATTACTTACAGACTTTTTTGACGTGATAGGGAAGAACGGGAGGGTATTGGACTTGTGTGCCGCTCCGGGAGGTAAGTCTACGCATCTGATTTCTATTCTGAATGATATATGTGCGGAATCAAGTAGTGAGAAATTTGATTCCGGGACTTCTGTGCCCTTGATTATTGTCAATGAGGCGATGAGGAAAAGGGTTCCGCCCCTATGCGATAATATTGCACGGTGGGGTGCTTCCAATGTGCTTGTAACCAATAGATTCGCAAATGATATAGCCCAACTTGGCGAAGGCTATTTTGATTTTATCCTTGCGGATGTTCCCTGCTCAGGTGAGGGAATGTTTCGTAAAAGTCAGGATGCGATAGACGGCTGGAGTCTGTCGGCCGTCAAGGAGTGCGCCAAGACCCAACGGGATATAATTCATGATATTTGGTCGACACTCAAAGAGGACGGTATTCTGATATATTCCACTTGTACATATAATCATTTTGAAAATGCTGACAATGTCGCATTCATAGCTTCAGCATTGGGTGCTGAAGTCGTAGACCTGAAAGATGATGAATTAGCTAAAGTTCCCGGGCTGCTAAAGATTCCGATAGGCGATAGTTTCGGCTATCAGTTTGTTCCCGGACTTGTGGCAGGGGAAGGGCAG
>CAMGTS010000164.1 GCA_946062035.1 uncultured Bacteroidales bacterium | reverse complement strand
TTTGCGTTTATAAGCGTTGCAGATTACTGCTTACTCAATTCGCTGAGTCTCTCGGAAACGCCGTCAACTCCTTTGAGTAGTTCTTCAATAATGCCTTTGAAATAGACGGCAGGTTTGATGTCTTTGACAGGGCAGTTGATTTTGTCGAAAAACTCGTCCTGGAGATCCAACGCATCACCGATAATGTCGAAAACTTTCTCCTGTTTCTCCTCACCGTTGAGCTCAAGGTAGATGACGCAATCATCAACAACCTCGCTTATGAGGTATTTAACGTCTTTCTTTATTGTTCTGAGGTTTCCCATAATCAAATGTGTATTAAGCTACTAAAATATAATTATTCTTCTGAAGCGAACTTCAAATCAGCCCCCTTGTTCATTGTGAGGCCGAGACCTGGAGCGTCTTTGGCGATAACCTTACCGTCAATGACCTTGCTGCTTGTGAAGCAGTCGTTGGCGATAAGCCAGTTGCCGTCGAGGTCTGTCCATTCGCAAACCGGCGCTATCTGTGCGCCTGCGGCGATAGCTACAGATGTCTCCGTCATACAGCCGATCATAAGCCTCATATGAAGTGCCTGAGCAAGGCTTACCATTTCACGTGCCTCGTGCAGACCTGTACATTTCATGAGTTTGATGTTGATACCTGAGAAGTAACCGTGAAGTCTTCTTACATCTGTAAGTCTCTGGCAGCTCTCATCAGCCATGATTGGAAGCGGGCTGCGCTCAGTAAGCCATCCTGTCTCTTCAAGGGCATATTTAGGCATTGGCTGTTCAATCATATTGACATTCTTTGTGTTCAGCCAGTTGATCATATCCAATGCATAGTATTTGTCTTTCCAACCCTGGTTGGCGTCGATGCAGATAGGAGTATCCGTAACTTCGCGGATAGTATTGATCATCATCTTGTCCTGCTCTTCTGTGCGTCCGAGTTTCACCTTAATCAAATGTCCTTCCGCCGCAGCCTCTTTTGCCTTTACCTTAACTTCCTCTTTAGAGGCAAGTCCTACTGTAAATGAGTTGTCGGGGCAGTTCTTAGGATCGAATCCCCAGATTTTCCACCACGGCTGTCCGAAGATGTTACCTACAAGGTCGTGCAAAGCGATATCGATTGATGCCTTTGCTGCGGCATTGTATGTTGTAATGGCATCTATCTCCGCCATAATCTCACCGATCATGAAAGGTGAGCTGAACTTCTTGAGGACAGGTCTTGCCTTCTTAAGGAATTCTGTCGCAGAAGCGATTGACTCGCCGAGATATGGTGGCATTGCTGCCTCGCCATAACCGGTATATCCATCGTAGGTTATCTTTGTGAGAACGATAGGGGTTGTCGATCTTGATGAGTTAGCGATAGTGAAAACGTGTTTCATCTTCGCCATGAACGGGCACCATTCGAGCTCAAGCTCTTTTTTGCCTTGTGGTTTGCCTGACTCCGAACGGTTGTTGCGGGCAAAGATCTGAGCCGGATTAATCACTGCTGCGGCAGCTGTGAGCAATCCTGCGCTCTTTAGAAATGTACGTCTGTCTGTCATGTCTGTTATGTTTAAGTTATTATTTTTCAGGTTTGAAAATTTTGGCCACGCTTACGACTCCCTTACCTTGATCAGCGGTTCCTATGATTCTTGAGGCTCTGACCGTATTCTTCGCCCCGCCATAGAAGTTAGGGGTTCCTGGTATGAGGGAATTGATTCTGACGATGTCAGATGAATGGATGATCATTCCGTCTCCCATATACAGGGCTACATGGGTTATTCTTTCTTTTCTTTCCGGGGTAGCCTTTCTTCCGAAGAAAATAAGGTCGCCCTTCTTGAGATTTGAGAGGTTCTCGAGTGTAAGCTCTCCGGCAACAAACTTGTCGATATCTACAGGGTCACCTGTAAGGCACTGCTGGGATGCGTCTCTTCTGAGGACATATCCGTTGAGGAAGTATGCGCTCTTTGCAAGTCCGCTACAGTCAACTCCTTTATATGAAGTGCCTCCCCAAGTGTAAGGGCTTCCTGTCCAAAGCTTTGCGCTTTCGATAACGTTATCGGCGGTAGGTTGGGCTCCCTTAAGCCATTCATTGAAATCCTGAATGTCGCTTTTCAGCATATAACCGGTTCTTCCGTCAGCGGTAGAGACTTTTCTCCATAGCTTGTTAAGTTTCTTCACATCCGAAGCCCTGTAGGTGATTTTCTTTGCCCACGGGTCGATGAATTCTCTCATTCCATCGCCCTTCTGTGGAACCGCAACTGTGTTAAGAGTTTCCAAATCAAGGTCTCCACCGTCAATCAAAATGTCGCCAAGAACTATGTCGCAAATCTGCATTGATTTAGTATCAGGCTTTGTGTAAAGCGTAGAATGCTTCACCATAGTGATAACCTTTGGCTTTGCGAGGTACTCCTCATATTCGGCCTTGGTCATTTCCTGTATGTTTCTCTTTAAGGTCCATGCGATATAACCCTCCATCGTGACTGCACGGTACCAGCCTCCGTCGTTGCCGTTGAGGATAGTTACAGGCATTCCCATAATAGCTTGAGTGGCAGATTCTCCGCTCATTCTCCCATCGCAGCGGAATTGGGCGACTGAAACGCAGATTACACCATAGGTCTTTTCTCCGAGTTCAGCATCGGGCAAAATTTTCACCTCATCAGCGGCATTGAGTCCTTCCAATTTCAATTTTGCCATAAGCGCTTCTTTTGCGGCGGCTTCGGTCGTAGAGCCTACGACAGCTTTTTCCCCGTCTTTATGGATAAGCTTTACTTCGAAAATCTTATCCCTTGAGTCAGGAGCATATTCAGCTTTGATCTCTTTACTGATTTTTTCAAATTTTTCAGTGCATTTGTTGCACAATCCGTCTTTGTGTTCCTGTGCCCTTGCCGGCATCACGAGCAGAGTTGCGGCCAAGGCCAATAGTATTGAGCGTTTCATCGATAATAAATTATGTCAGAGCAAATATAGCAAAGTTGAGAGCAGAATTCAAAGAATTTGAAGGCTGCGAAGGATTTAAAGCGGAAGGCTCTGCAAACTTGTTTGCAAAGAGGCGGACGCTATAAAGACTTGGGCATAGTTTAGCTTGCTGAGCTATGCCGAAACGCAGTCTATATGTGCGAACGTAGTGAGCAAATATAGCGAATTAATTACCTTTGCAGGCATCAAAAATGCAGACACCATCACAATATAGATATAACGCATTCGTAGAATACTTTAAAGAGAAGTACGGGTGCCGATTGCAGAAAGTTGTTGTCAATGCCGGTTTCGGCTGACCCAACATCGGAGGCTGCACTTATTGCGACAATGACGCTTTCCATCCGGGATATTCCACTCCCGACAAACCGATACTTCGGCAGATAGACGAAGGTATTGAGTTTCACAAGGTCCGCTATCGAAGGGCACAGAGGTATATAGCTTATTTCCAACCTCATTCTAATACATTCGCTCCGATAGATCGCCTTAAACGGCTATATGGTGAAGCTTTACGGCATCCGGAGATAGAGGGGATA
>CAMGTS010000163.1 GCA_946062035.1 uncultured Bacteroidales bacterium | reverse complement strand
CCAAAATATACAAAGACCCGACAAGACTGCTACCCAATGAACTTACGAGGTTAATTCTCTGGCTTTCTCCACCACTCAAAGTGTTCGACCGCCTGCTCAAAGTCAGATAGCCCAAGCCAACCTTACGGATATACTCTAATCTTTGCCGAATCTCTTCAAGAGGGCGTTTAGCTATCTTTTTGTCATAAGGTGCAAGTTTCAGACTTTTAAAGAATTGTGTAAGTTCTTCTATAGTCATGTCAAGAAGCTCTGTTATATCCTTGCCCCCGACTTTAACATATCGTACTTCCTTTTTCAGACGGCTTCCGCCACACTCTTGACAGGTAGTTTTTCCACTATATCTGCTAAGCATATAGCGGAACTGTATCTTGTATTTTTTGCTCTCTACCCATTTGAAGAACCCGTTGATACCCTCGAAATACTCATTTCCCCTCCAGAGCAAATTCTTTTCTTTCTGGGTAAGCGCAGCGTAAGGGCGATGTATCGGAAAACCGAACTTATCCGCATTTGATATAAGCTGCTCTTTGAACCAGGCCATAAGTTTTCCCCGCCATGGAGCAACACAATCTTCATAAACAGAGAGCGATGCGTTGGGAATGACAAGTTTTTCGTCAATCCCCTCTATCACGCCGTAACCGCCGCAGACAGGGCATGCCCCAATCGGATTGTTGAAGCTGAACATCAACTCGTCAGGAACTTCGAACTTTATACCGTCCGCCTCAAAAAGATTCGAAAAATCTCTGATAACAAGAGGGACTTCCGAATCTCCCCTGTCGATTGACGCGATTGAAAGATGGCCGTTACCCTCCGCAAACGCATCCTCTATATAGCTCCTGATCTCCGACACATCCTCGCCTCCATCATGGATAAACCTCGAAATCAACAGATAGAGAGGTGATTCCGAATATTTCTCAATATCCTTGATTACATCATCTATTCTTACCACATTCCCTTGGGCGAACATTCTTGAAAACCCGCTCTGCTTCATTCCAAGCAACCTCTCCACAATTTTCTTATCATCAGGAAAGTGCTGACGTACAAGAATATATACAGCCGACTCAGGTAAAGAGCCTATGTATGATACGACATCTTCTACAGACTCACGCTTTACCTCGACTCCGCTGACAGGAGAGTAGGTCCTCCCTATCTTCGCAAATAGAGTACGCAAATAGTCGTATATTTCCGTAGTGGTTCCGACTGTAGACCGCTGATTACGGGTGGAAACCTTCTGCTCAATCGCTATCGCAGGCGGAATGCCGTCAATATCATCCACATCAGGTTTTGTCATACGTCCGAGAAACTGACGGGCGAAAGCCGAGAGACTCTCCGCAAAACGCCTCTGCCCTTCCGCATAAAGGGTGTCAAATGCCAATGAAGACTTACCACTGCCGGAAACTCCCGTAATGACCGTCAAGGCGTTACGAGGAATCTTGACAGAGATATTCTTAAGATTGTTTACCCTTGCTCCGGTTATGGTAATGTACTCCATTATTCAGCCTCCTTGAGGCGTTCAGCATTCTCGGCGATTTGCAACTGATCAATAACTTCCTGGATTTCACCATCCATAAAGACCGGAAGATTGTGAGTTGACCAGTTTATACGATGATCTGTCACCCTACTTTGCGGATAGTTGTAAGTTCTGATTTTCGCACTTCTGTCTCCTGTGGAAACCATTGTCTTTCGTTTGCTTGACAGATTGTCGAGATACTTCTGATACTCCATATTATAGAGTCTGGTTCTCAACTCATTGAGGGCTTTCTCGTAGTTTTTGAGCTGATTTCTCTCATCCTGGCACTGTACTACGATTCCTGTAGGGATATGAGTCAGACGGATTGCAGAATAGGTCGTATTTACACCTTGTCCTCCCGGACCGGACGCACAGAAAATATCTTTCCTTATATCCTTTTCATTAAGGTCGACATCAAATTCGCCAGCCTCAGGGAGAACAACTACAGAAGCTGCGGATGTGTGAAGACGTCCCTGAGTTTCTGTCTGAGGAACTCTCTGCACACGATGCACTCCTGACTCATATTTGAGCAGACCATAGACGCCCGTACCGCTTACGGTAAAGATCACCTCCTTATATCCTCCGGCTGTTCCCTCAGCGGTGCTCGTGACCTCTAATTTCCAACCCTTCTTTTCAATATACTTCGAATACATTCTGAACAGATCGCCTGCAAAAATCGCCGCCTCATCTCCGCCTGTACCGCCTCGGATCTCCATAATGGCGTTCTTGCCGTCTTCAGGGTCGGCAGGGACAAGAAGCAACTTTATCTCCTGCTCCATGGCCGGCATCTGCTCTTCCAAAAGCGCCATCTCCTCTTTAGCCATTTCCTTCAGCTCCTCATCTTTCTCATTCACGACTATATCCTTAGATGATTCGTAGTTTTCGATCATCTTCTGATATTTTTCGCCCGCCGCGATAATCGGCTCTAATTCTTTGTAATCCTTATTAAGTTGGACATATTTTTTCATGTCTCCCATTACCTCAGGGTCAGCAAGTTTCTTTTGTATATCCTCAAACTTGCTTTTGAGACCTGAAACCCTCTCCAACAATGTCATATTTCCTATATCGCTCATATAATCAATAATTTACCAAACCTTTTTAATCCAGCATCTGCGCCTCATAAACGGCTCAGACACATAATTGTCCCAAACTTTTACGGCATTGTTCGTCTCTATCTGAGGATTGGTGATTACGCTCTTCATCCTCGCGACCTTGAAATATGTCGCAAGTTTTGCGTGGAAAACAGCCGAGAGTCCTTTTGAAGCCCACTCCGGAGCCGAGCCAACCATCATCAGATCGACAATATTGAACCTTATATAGGCCATCAGAATAAAGAACCAGCCGAACGGGAATATCTTTCCTTTCGCCCTTATAAACGCACGGGAAAAAGAAGGGGTGCATATTCCGAAAGCCGCAATATTGTCGTTTTCGTCCAATATTATGCAAGTCAGCCTCTTGCGAAGAAGCTTAAAGAAAACATCTCCCTCAGCCATCGCCTCCTCCTCTGTCAGCGGAACAAAATTGTGAACAACCTTGAAGCACTCATTATAGATAGCGAAGAACTTTCTGATAATATCAGCCTTCAATTCCGGATTTCTACGCAATTTTCTGATATTAAGAATTTTAAGATTATAACGTCTAAGCAGGATCTTAGCGAGCCTATTGAGCCTCTTCGGAGCTCCCTGAGACGGATCCATCTCATATTGAACCCAATCGCACTCTTTCTCGAACCCCAAATTCTCCATATACTTAGGATAGTAAGGGTGATTGTACAGGCAATTGACAGGGGCTATTTTATCGAATCCCTCTATAAGCATACCCTGCCTGCCAAGAGTATTGTAGGCAAGAGGTCCGTGAAGCTCGGTCATGCCGTTGGACTTCGCCCACTCATTGAAAGTGTCCAACAAAGCCTTCGCTATTTCCTGATCCTCTTCAAAATCAAACCATCCGAACCTCGCCCTCGCTGTCTTGTAATAATCGTTAT
>CAMGTS010000162.1 GCA_946062035.1 uncultured Bacteroidales bacterium | reverse complement strand
GAATCCTAACGTCTACTCTGCTATGCCGACTCAGCCGACTGTTCTGACACAACCAGAATCAATAGCGAATGGCCTGAGTTAGAGTTATATACTACATACGCATCGACCGAGATGCAATCCTCGTTTACAGAATGCGGGCATCACTGCGGAGGACACCTCCAACCGGAACTTATCATCGTGGAGTTCTTGGACAGCGACAACAATCCCGTACCTGAAGGGACTCCGGGCGAGGTCACGATAACTACAATCGGGATAACCGGAATGCCTCTTCTGAGATTCAAGACAGGAGATATATGCGACAGAGTATCAGGCCGATGCGAATGCGGAAGAAATACGATTAGATTGAAGCCTATTATCGGTCGCAAAGGGCAGATGATCAAATACAAGGGGACAACCCTGTATCCGCCTGCACTTAACGACATCCTGGATAATATGCCAAGTATAAAGAACTATATAATAGAGGTTTACACCAATAATATAGGTACAGACGACATTCGTGTCAGAATCGGAGGCTCAGATAATTCCGAAGAGTTCATCAAGAGCGTAAAAGACAGTTTCCGCTCTAAAGTAAGAGTCGCTCCTGAAATTGTAGTGGAGGCAGAAGAGAAGATAGCGAAGGACATTTTTCCTCCGATGAGCAGGAAGCCTATAAAATTTGTAGACCTTAGAGATAAAAAGCAGTAGAATATGTCAGAAGAGATTTACGATAACGACGAATTGGATAATCAAACAGAAAGCCCTGAGAATGAAGAATTTTCATCAGGAGAGGCCTCAGGGAAATTCGCTTCGCTGATCAAGGACGGAGAGAATAAATACAGAATAGCCGGGATGTACAAGAACTGGTTTCTCGACTATGCCTCGTATGTTATCCTCGACCGCGCCGTACCGCACATAGAAGACGGACTGAAGCCTGTCCAACGCCGTATCCTACACACTATGAGGGTAATGCACGACGGGCGCTACAGCAAGGTCGCCAATATCGTAGGTCAGACCATGAAATTTCATCCTCACGGTGACGCATCAATTAAAGACGCCTTGGTGCAGATGGGACAGAAGAACCTGCTGATAGATTGCCAGGGAAACTGGGGCAACATCATCACAGGTGACGATGCCGCTGCGGGTCGATACATCGAGGCTCGTCTATCCAATTTCGCGGTTGATGTAGTCTTCAACCCCAAGACAACCGAATGGATGAACTCCTACGATGGCAGGGACAAAGAGCCTGTGACCCTACCGGTCAAGTTCCCTCTTGTATTGCAGCAAGGGGCGGACGGAATTGCGGTAGGACTCAACTGCAAGATTCTCCCGCACAACTTCAACGAACTGATCGACGCATCGATATCATACCTCAAAGGGGAGAGTTTCACGCTATATCCAGATTTTCCTCTCGGAGGAATTATGGATGTCTCAAAATACAACGACGGCAAGAGAGGAGGCACAATAAAAGTCAGGGCCAAAATCTCTAAAACCGACAAAAAGACCATTGAGATAACAGAACTTCCATACGGGAAGAGTTCTGACGACATCAAAAAGAGCATTATCGCCGCTGCTGAAAAGAACAAAATCAAGATCAAGAAGGTCGATGATGAATCTTCCGATCATCCTGACATAGTCATTACCCTTCACAACGATGTTTCGCCGGACAAAACTATCGATGCCCTGTACGCATTTACCGATTGTGAAGTTTCTATCTCTCCAAACACCTGTGTCATAAAGGATAACAAGCCTCAGTTCCTTACTGTGAGTGAAGTTTTGCAGGCAAGCACGGAGAGAACCAAGGAACTTTTGAAGAAAGAGCTTGAAATCAGGCTTCGGGAGCTTCAGGAAAGCTGGCATTATCTCTCTTTGGAGAAAATCTTCTTCGAGGAGAAGAAGTACCGCCTTTTGGAAAAGGATTCCAAAAACTGGGAAGCCCAGATCCACGAAATCCACAAAGAGCTCAGGGCATACGAAGAACTTCTGCAACAGCCCGTTACGATGGATGACGTGCAAAAACTCGTAGAAAAACCTGTCAGAAAGATTTCCAAGTTTGATGTCAAGGAGTGCAACACCAAAATCGCTAAAGTCGAGAAGGAGATGAAAGAGGTCAAGAGGGATCTCGGGAATATCGTCAGAGTCGCTATCGACTACTTCACCGCTCTAAAGAAAAAGTACGGAGAATCCTTCCCAAGACGCACGGAAATAGCGAATTTAGAGACGATCCAAGCTACCAAAGTTGTGGTTTCCAATGCAAAACTCTATATGGATGCGGCAGAAGGCTTCATCGGTACGGATCAGAAGAAAGTCGGTGCCAACGCTGAATTGGTCTGCTCTTGTTCCGATATTGACGATATTATAGTATTCCTCTCAAACGGAAAGTATATCGTTACCAAGGTCACTGAAAAATCCTTTGTGGGGAAGAATATCATACACGCCGGAGTATTCGTAAAAAACAATGTAAGAACCATATATAACGCTGTTTACAGAGACGGCAAAGGCGGTAATTATTATGTCAAGAGATTCGCCGTACCGTCTGTGACAAGAGATAAGGAATACGATCTGACAGGAGGCAAACCCGATTCAAAAGTGGAATGGCTCACCTGCAACAACAACGGAGAGGCAGAGGTCATCAGAATACAGCTCCGTCCGAAGACAAAGCTCAAAAAACTTGTGTTCGACTACGACTTTGCGACTCTTGCGGTAAAAGGGAGGGGAAGCAGGGGGAACCTATTGACCAAGAACCCTATATCAAGAATACAGCTCAAGGCCAAAGGAGGCTCTACAATAGGAGACAAGCCGATTTGGTTCGACAGCGATATAAACCGTCTCAACGAAGAGAATCACGGATTGTTCCTCGGCAAGTTCAGAGACGGAGACATGATCCTCGTCATATACAAAAACGGTACATACTGCACCACCAATTTCGATCTCAACAATCACTACGACAGCGAGATCCTGAGGATAGAGAAGATGAAGCCGAACAAAGTATTCGGTGCGGTCTACTTCGATGGGGAAAGCCGCAGATTCTATCTGAAGAGATTCAAGTTCGAAAGCAATAACAATCCTGCGAACATCTTCATATCGGAGGCGGAAGGCTCATATTTGATCGCACTTACAGACAAATCCGGGTCAACCGCTACAATCAGATTCGGGGGGCGGCATGAAGGCCGTTCCGACGAAGAGATCGCTATAGACGGCTTCATATCTGAGAAGAGCTGGAAAGCCAAAGGCAAGAGACTGAGTCAGTACGATATAGAGAGCGTGACCATCACCGAGCCGGAGATTGTGGAAGAGGAAGAAGAGAACAACCTCAGCGAGGAAAACGAAAACGGCATCGTCACCGGCGACATACAGGATATATCGGAACATACAGACGACATCGACCGACAGGGAGAGACCTTCGACGACATATCCGATTTCGGAATCGATGGAGACGAACCTACTTTGTTCTAAATTAGCATTGATATTCAGATGATTATCTCATTATGCGGATTTATGGGGACAGGCAAGACCGGGGTAGGTAAAG
>CAMGTS010000161.1 GCA_946062035.1 uncultured Bacteroidales bacterium | reverse complement strand
GCCTCGGAGTTCCCTCCCGTGGGATATTCATCTCTCAAATCTAACTATTTTTTGCAGAAAAGAAAAGTATAACTATATTTGCACCCCCGCTGAAAAGCGGATAAACAAACGTAAAGTTAAGATTAACAAAATTTTATGCCAACAATTCAACAGCTTGTAAGAAACGGCCGCGAGAGAATCGTAACAAAATCGAAGTCTCGTGCGCTCGATTCTAGCCCTCAGAAACGTGGCGTGTGTGTACGTGTTTACACCACAACGCCTAAGAAACCTAACTCAGCAATGAGAAAAGTTGCTCGTGTGAGGTTGACAAATCAGAAAGAGGTGAATGCTTACATCCCAGGAGAAGGCCACAACTTGCAGGAGCACAGTATCGTTCTTGTAAGAGGCGGTAGAGTAAAGGATCTTCCTGGAGTACGTTATCACATCCTTAGAGGGGCTTTGGATACAGCAGGCGTGGATGGCCGTAAACAGGGCCGTTCATTGTACGGAGCTAAGAGACCAAAGGCCGCTAAGAAGTAAGTCATTAATTTTAAATCATTTAAGCAATGAGAAAAGCAAAGCCTAAAAAGAGGATTCTACTTCCAGATCCAAAGTTTCACGATGTTCAGGTAACAAGATTCGTGAATAACCTTATGTTGCAGGGGAAGAAGAGTATCGCTTACGCTATTTTTTATGATTCAATCGACATGATTGGCGAGAAGATGAAAGATTCTGACAAGGCTCCGATAGAAGTTTGGAAGAAAGCACTTGAGAATGTAACCCCACAGATTGAGGTCAAGAGCCGCAGAGTGGGTGGTGCCAATTTCCAGGTTCCTACGGAAGTGCGCCCGGAGAGAAAAATCTCTTTGAGTATGAAGAATATGATTCTTTACGCAAGAAAGAGACCGGGAAAATCGATGGCGGAAAAATTAGCGGCAGAGATAATGGCAGCATATAATAACGAAGGTGGTGCCTTCAAGAGAAAAGAGGATATGCACAAGATGGCTGAGGCCAACAAGGCATTCGCTCATTTCCGTTTTTAGTGTTTAGAGGAGATTTAGTAAATGGCTAGAGATCTTAAATATACTAGAAACATCGGCATTATGGCTCACATTGATGCCGGAAAAACAACCACATCAGAGAGAATTCTTTTCTACACAGGAAAGACCCACAAAATCGGCGAGGTTCACGATGGTGCGGCTACGATGGACTGGATGGTTGAGGAGCAGGAGCGTGGTATTACCATTACATCAGCTGCGACAACAGCCTTTTGGCATTACGAGGGTAATAAATATCAGATTAACCTGATCGATACCCCGGGCCACGTTGATTTTACTGTTGAAGTTGAGCGTTCTTTGAGAGTGCTCGACGGAACAGTGGCTACTTTCTGCGCTGTCGGACGTGTACAGCCTCAGAGTGAGACTGTTTGGAGACAGGCAGATAAATACAATGTCCCGAAGATTGCCTATGTAAACAAGATGGACCGTGTCGGTGCGGACTTTTTTGCTGTAGTAGATGACATTAAGAAGAAGCTCGGAGCAAACCCTGTTCCGTTGTGTATTCCTATTGGTGCGGAGGATAAATTTGCGGGAATCATCGACCTTATCAACATGAAGGCTCTCTATTACGATGCCGATGGTAAGGAGTTGGTTAATTACGAAATCAAAGACATCCCTGCAGAGCTCATGGACGAGGCTCAGAACTGGAGAAACAATCTTCTCGAAGTTGCCGCCGAGTCTGACGAGACTGTAATGCAGAAGTTCTTCGATAACCCTGAGACCATTACAAACGAGGAAATCATTGCGGCTATCAGAAAGGGTACAATCGCCATGAAGATAGTTCCTATGTGCTGCGGTTCTTCTTTTAAGAACAAGGGCGTGCAGTTCCTTTTGGACTCTGTCATAAGATTCCTTCCGAGTCCGCTTGACAAGGGTAATGTCGAAGGTACAAATCCTAAAACAGGTGAGCCTGAGGAGAGAAAACCAATGGCAAGCGAGCCGTTCTGCGGTCTTGTATTCAAGATCGCGACAGATCCGTTTGTAGGTAGATTGGCATACCTGAGAGCATATTCAGGAAAGCTTGACGCAGGTACATACGTATTCAACACCAGAAGCGGCAAGAAAGAGAGAGTCGCAAGACTTTATCAGATGCACTCTAACAAGCAGAATCCGATCGATTTTGTCGAGGCAGGTGATATCTGCGCTGCAGTCGGCTTCAAGGATTTGAGGACAGGTGATACCATCTGTGCAGAGGAACATCCTATCGTATTGGAGTCTATGGTATTCCCTACTCCGGTTATCGGTTTGGCTGTAGAGCCTAAGACTCAGGGCGATTTGGATAAGCTTGGTATCGCACTCGGCAAACTTGCTGAGGAGGATCCTACCTTTACCGTTAAGTCAGATCCTGATTCAGGTCAGACAATCATCAGCGGTATGGGTGAGCTTCACCTTGAGATCCTTGTAGACCGTCTTAAGAGAGAGTTCGGTGTCGAGATTAATCAGGGTGCGCCTCAGGTTAATTACAAAGAGGCTCTCCGTCAGCCTGTTCAGCACAGAGAGGTATTCAAGAAGCAGTCTGGTGGACGTGGTAAGTTCGCTGACATTATATTTGAAATCGGCCCTGCTGACGAGGGTGCGCCTGAGGGTCTCCAGTTCGTCGACGAGGTTAAGGGCGGTAACATTCCTAAGGAGTTTATCCCTGCAGTAGAAAAGGGCTTCAAGTCTGCAATGGCAAATGGTGTTCTTGCAGGTTATGAGGTGACTTCAATGAAGGTTACTCTTAAGGATGGTTCGTTCCACCCTGTCGATTCAGATGCATTGTCATTTGAGATCTGCGCCCGTGCGGCATTCCGTCACGCAGCGACTAAGGCAGCCCCTGTGATTATGGAGCCTATCATGTCTTTGGAGGTTGTAACCCCTGAGGAGAGCATGGGTGACGTGATCGGCGACCTTAACAAACGTAGAGGCCAGATAACGAATATGGATTCAAGAGGTGGTGCGAGAATCATCAAGGCGTTGGTTCCGCTTTCAGAGCAGTTCGGTTATGTTACTGTTTTGAGAACACTCTCTTCAGGTCGTGCTACAAGCACAATGGAATTCTCACATTATGCAGAGCTTCCTGCTAACCTTGCCAAAGAGGTTATCGAGAAGAGCGGTAATAAGGTTCCTACTGACGAAGAATAATATTAAAAATAGAAATAACAATGAGCCAGAAAATAAGAATAAAATTGAAGTCTTTCGACCATGCGTTAGTAGACAAGTCTGCTGCAAGGATCGTAGAGACCGTGAAGGCTACAGGTGCAGTTGTCAGTGGTCCTATTCCACTTCCTACTGACAAGAAAATCTTCACCGTAAACCGCTCTACCTTCGTTAACAAGAAGTCAAGAGAGCAGTTCGAGCTTAATTCTTTCTGCCGTCTTTTGGATATCTACAGCTCTTCATCTAAGACAGTTGATGCTCTTATGAAGTTGGAGCTTCCAAGCGGTGTGGAAGTTGAGATTAAAGTCTGATAAAATGACCAAACCGGCAAAT
>CAMGTS010000160.1 GCA_946062035.1 uncultured Bacteroidales bacterium | reverse complement strand
GAGGCAGGCACCCACGGTGCGCCACTCCAGCCAGCTCAAGGAAAAGAAGAAAAGAGTGTCAACGAGCCGACGGCCGAAATAAAAGCAGAGGAGGTCACAACGGCAGAAGCTCCTAAACCACAAACAGTTGAAGCGCCAAAGCCTGAAATTGCAACGCAGCAGGAAGTAGTGCATCAAGAGGCTGTACAACAAGAAACCGCTCCACAGGAAGCAGCTCAACAGGAAACAGTACAACAGGAAGCAACCCAACAGGAAGCAACCCAACAAGAGGCAACCCAACAAGAGGCAACTCAACAAGAGATAGCGCAAAGTGAAGCGCTTCAGAAACAGGTAGTTGAAACTCTTGAAACGCAACCGATAACACCTGTTGCATCCGCATCTGAAGCGACAGCGACAGATTCACGGCAAGACGCTTCGGAACATGAAGAACAGCCGAAAGTCACCCATAGCCGCGTCTCGATCAAAGGGATGATGAGCCAAATCCAGAATGAGAAAAAGCTCTCCGGTGAAACCAAAGTGGAACAACAGCCATTGGACTTTATGGGACCTTCTACAAATCAGCAAGTTACCAAGTCAGCCTTAGATGGCGCATGGAATAAGATGGCTGAATTTTTCGAGACCAATTACCCTAAGCTTGTAAGATTTGTCGCCACGATAAGAAACACCGAGCCTGCCCTATCACTTCCTCAAAATCCGGCAGATAAGATAGTTGTAGGATTCCCTGTAGGAAATGTAGCGCAGAAACAATGGATAGAACAGCACGCACAGGATAAAATGTCGCACTTTCTGAGACAGAATCTTCAGAACGACAGCGTCACCCTTGAAGTGCTTATCAAGACAAAAGAGGAAATCGCCAAGAAACTGTATCTTCCACAAGAGAAGGACGCTTATTTGACAGGCAGTAATCCTGAATTCGAAAACCTCAAGAAAGAGTTGGGAGCCGAGCTTCAATAGCATGGTTTTCAATAAGTTATAAATAAATATAACGAGAAAGGACATGATTTTACGTTGTGAAAATCTCATAAAGAAATATGGTCTGAGGACTGTAGTAAAGAATGTTTCATATAATGTCGAGCAAGGTGAGATCGTCGGGCTTTTAGGCCCTAACGGTGCCGGCAAAACTACGAGCTTCTATATGGTTACCGGGCTTGTGAAACCGAACGGCGGGAAAATCTTTCTCGGCGATGAGGAGATTACAGACCTCCCGATGTACAAAAGGGCGCAAAAAGGTCTCGGATATCTGGCTCAGGAAGCCTCTGTTTTCCGCAAACTCTCTGTAGAGGACAATATCAATTCGGTGATGGAACTTTCCGATTTGACGACAGCGCAACGCAAGGAGCGTTTAGAGGAACTTATCGAAGAATTTTCACTTCAGAAAGTCCGCAAAAGCTACGGAATCCAACTGTCAGGAGGAGAGAGAAGGAGGTGCGAGATTGCAAGAGCACTTGCTATATCCCCGAAATTCATCCTTCTTGACGAGCCTTTCGCAGGAGTCGACCCTATCGCTGTCGAAGATATCCAACACATCATCGCAAAGCTCAAGAAAAAGAACATCGGCATCATAATTACTGACCACAACGTTCACGAGACTTTGGCTATCACAGACCGTGCATACCTTCTCTTCGAGGGAAGCATCCTGTACAGCGGAACTCCTGAAGAACTTGCGTCCAACCCGGATGCGAGAAAGAAATATCTCGGAACCAACTTTGATCTGAGAAAAGCCGTCCTCAACGACAACGACAGGTAGGCTCCAAAGCCTCAAGCAGCACTGCGCATAATCTTTTGCGTTGCTAATTCATTGATATTAACGTACAAAAAAGTTTCAAAGCCCGAATTATCCACGATTTTTCGGGCTTTGTTGTTGATAACTTTTTGGGAAATATGTGGAATGAGGTGGGAAAATGTGTAACAGAATTGCGTAATTTTGCTGCACATGGAATTCCTTAATCAGTGCGCATTAAAATGGTAAAATTCATTGGAGAATACGATGCAAGACTTGATGACAAGGGGAGGGTTGTAGTTCCTTCCGCCTTCAAGAGCATTGTATCGGAATCTCTCAAGATTGAAAAAGCCCGTATCAATGCCGAAATAGGTCTGAAAACAGAAGATTCAGAGGGTGAAGAGATCCGCTTTGTGCTTAAAAAAGATCTTTACGCCAACTGTCTGAATATGTTCACCTACGAACAGTGGGACAAGGAGAGCGAGCAGGTACGCAGCCGCTTGAACCTATTCCGTAGGGAGGATGCGGCATGGTATCGTGAATACATGATGGACAGGGCTTTAGTAACATTAGACCGAAAGGTCGGGCGAATCATCATCCCTCGTCAGCTACTTGCGAAAGTAGGTATCACCAAAGATATCGTATTCGCGGGCAACGACTACAAAATCGAAATCTGGTCGAAAGAGAACTACGGCAAGAACAGATTGAGCGAGGATGAGTTTACATCACTTACCGAAAAACTTTTAGGATAATGTATCACAAGTCCGTCTTACTGGAAAAAAGCATAGACGCCCTTGATATAGAGAGGCGTAGTAATGGGCTTTTCATAGACGCCACACTCGGCGGAGGCGGACATACAAAAGAAATTCTAAGAAGGTTGGGGCCTGACGGCAAGCTCATCGTTTTTGACAAAGATGCTGACGCCTTGGAAAATGCGCCTGAGGACAGCAGGCTTGTCAAAGTTCATGGGAACTTCAGGTTCTTGGAAAATTATGTAAGGTACATGAAATTGGAGGGGATTGACGGAATAATCGCTGATCTCGGAGTTTCATCACACCAGTTTGATACGGCGGAAAGAGGGTTTTCATACCGTTTCGATGCTCGCTTGGATATGAGAATGAACACTTTGTCATCGCTAAATGCGGAGACGGTGGTAAACGAATACGAAAAAGAAGACTTGGAGAGAATACTCAGGGAGTATGGGGAAGTTGAAAATGCGGGAAGAGTAGCGGAAACAATTTGCAAAGCAAGAGGCTGCGGGAACGGCATCAGGACGACAGGTAAGCTTTGCGAAGCGCTTTCAAGTTTTTACGGCGCACAGACCGAAAGAAAATTCCTCGGTAAAGTCTTTCAGGCATTGAGAATAGAGGTCAATGCGGAAATGAGGGCCTTGGAAGATTTACTTGCAGGGAGCAGAAATATCCTTGCCAGTGGAGGCCGACTTTCGGTAATCACGTATCACTCCTTGGAGGACAGGATTGTAAAGAATTTTATAAGAGACTGCAAATCAGATAGAACGATGAGCCCTGTAAACAAAAAGCCGATACTTCCCACTGACGAGGAGATTGAAGGCAACGGCAGGGCGAGAAGCGCAAAACTCAGGGTAGCGGAAAAAATATAGACAGGATGGCGAAATTCAGCATAAAGAGCGATTTGCTTGGAGGGCAGTTCCTCTCCAAGGATAAAGTCTCAAGACAATGGGGCTTTATCCTGTATATCTTTTTGCTGATCCTGTTGTATATAACCATCAACTTAGGAGTTCAGAAAACGCAGCTTGCTCAGAGCAAGAATCTTAGAGACCTC
>CAMGTS010000159.1 GCA_946062035.1 uncultured Bacteroidales bacterium | reverse complement strand
TCCTCTGGCATTGGGGCGACAATGGCAACACTAAGGCTTTATTCCTCATCATTCCGGATGAAGGCAAGACCCTCGTATATTTCGCTAACAGTGGTGCGGGACATGATATTATCGACAAGGTTACAAATCTGTTTTTGGAAGACCCGGAGCCGTTTGATGTAACGGAATGGATTAACGAATATTAATCAATCCTTTGACTGATTTTCGCAAGCCAAGTTCAACGTGTTATATACCAAGAACTTGGCTTTGTTTGTCTGAGCCGGAGAACAGCTTCCGGTTTTGTGTGTTCGGCACGGGAAGAAAAATATAGTACATTGTGCCGGATTTCGCCGGAATGCCCGGCCGGAATACGGAAGAGATATGAAAAGAAGAGTTGTTATAACAGGAATGGGAATCTACTCATGCATTGGAAAGACCTTGGATGAGGTGAGGGATTCTCTCTATACAGGCAAAAGCGGAATTGTGTTTGATCCTGTAAGAAAGGAGATGGGATTTATATCAGCCCTTACAGGCCATGTGGAAGTGCCTAATCTAAAGGGTGTTTTGAGTCGTAATCAGAGAGTGTATATGCCGGAGCAGGCTCTCTACGCATATTGCGCTACCGCTGATGCTCTTGGTGCGGCGAAAATAGATCAGGACTATTTGAACGCTAATGAAGTCGGTCTGCTTTACGGCAATGATTCAAGTGCCGAGCCAGTAGTAAAGTGCGTGGATACCATGAGGGAGAAAAACGACACTTCTCTCATCGGCAGCGGCGGTATTTTCAAATCTATGAACTCAACCGTCACGATGAACCTTTCCTGCATTTTTAAATTGAAGGGTATAAATCTTACAGTATCAGGCGCTTGCGCAAGCGGTTCGCATTCAATAGGATGGGGTGCCATGTTGATTGCCGAGGGGCTTCAGGACATGGTGATATGTGGCGGTGCGCAGGAAGCGAATCCGTATTCTGTATGCAGTTTTGATGGCATAAACGCTTTCTCTAAGAGAGAGAACGAACCAGAAAAGGCTTCAAGGCCATTTGACAGAGACAGAGACGGTCTTATCCCGTCCGGCGGTGCCGCGACTGTCATCTTGGAAGATTATGAGTCGGCTGTAAAGAGGGGCGCTCCTATTATCGCCGAGGTTCTCGGATATGGTTTCTCTTCAAATGGCGACCATATTTCGACCCCTAACGTGGACGGCCCTGCCCGCTCGCTGAAGATGTCTCTCAGACAGGCGGGATTGAAACCGAGCGACATAGGATATATCAACGCCCATGCGACAAGTACCAAGGTGGGAGACCAGAACGAGGCCAAAGCGATTTACGATGTATTCGGAGATGTGATGCCTCCTGTAACTTCAACAAAATCGCAGACCGGACATGAGATGTGGATGGCCGGAGCAAGTGAAGTCATTTATTCAATCCTTATGATGAAAAATGACTTTATAGGCGCTAATATCAACTTTGAAAATCCGGACGAAGACTCCGCTAAGTTAAACATTCCGTCGAAGAGGATAGATGCTCATTTCGACACATTCCTCTCTAATTCATTTGGATTCGGCGGTACGAATTCGACATTGATTATCAAGAATTTATAGAAAGGGTTATAAACGGATATTAAAAACAAAAAATACGAAGCAGCTATGACAAAAGAAGAACTCATTGCTAAGACAGCAGAGATACTTGCAGAGGAATTTGAGGTAGAATTGGAGGATATCACTCCAGAGGCAGATATTAAGAAGACATTGGCGTTGGATAGCCTTAGCCTTGTAGACTTGGTAGCCCTCATAGAAGAGACTTATGATATCAAGATAAAGGGAGCGGAGCTTATGCAGACCAACACATTCGCAGACCTTTATAACCTCCTGTACGAGAATATACAGAATAAATAGTTCTCTCTCAAGGAGTCTATAGCTAAATCCTTTTGAGATGACAAATATTACACTGGCCGCATACCGTTTTTTCAAAAAGCATCGTGCGGCCTTTTACATAATAATGCTTGGCAGCTTTGCGCTGTTCGCCCTGCTTGCAAGCAGAATGTACTATGAGGAGGACATCTCAAAACTCCTTCCGTCTTCCGGCAAGAATGAGGGCACCCGTTTCGCTTTCGAGAAGCTGAAGATCAAGGATAAGATATTCTTGGAGTTCCGAAAGAACCCGTCGTGTTCTGACGAAGAATTTGGCGTGGACAATCTTATTGCGGCTGCGGATGAATTCTGCGATTCGCTCAAAAGCCACGACTTAAGCGGAGATATAGATGATATTCTGTATAAGCTTGACAATGAAGCAATAGGGGGAGTAGCTTCGTTAGTCCTTGACAACGCCCCTGCGTTTCTGGGCAAGAATTTTTATGACGAGGTCGATAATATTCTGAACAGCAGGGAAATAGATTCGTTGATGAACGAAAATCTTGCGCTCCTTTCTTCCGATATGGGGGGCGCATACTACGAAATCATCCGTCATGATCCCCTGTTTTTCAGAAACTTGGCGATAGGCGGAGGTTCTTCTGCCGAGGGTGCGATGGGTGGCGGAATGGCTTTCGTGAATAACCACTTCTTTGCAAAAGACTCTTCTATGGCGATGGCCTTCCTCTCTCCCGGTTTCAAATCGATGGATAGCAAGGCCGGTACGAGGTTGGTTGACAATATCATAGAAGAAATCGAGACATTTGAAGCCTCTCATCCAGAGGTGGAGGTGCTGTTTTTCGGCGCTCCGGTCCAAAGCGTATTCAATGCGAAGAGAATCAAACAGGATCTTGCGTATACCGTCAGTTTCGCCTTGATTCTGATATGCCTGATTATCGGAATTTGCTTCAAGACAAAAGATACTCTTGCATATCTGATAATGCCGTTGCTCTATGGCGTTGTGTTCGCTATAGCGATGGTCTACCTTATTCAAGGTGAGATGTCGTTTATCGCATTGGGAATAGGGACTATAGTGGTCGGAGTGGCGCTCAGCTACTGTATGCACATAATTACGCATCGCAAATATGTGGCTGATGTCGAGCAGGTTATCAAGGATCAGACAAAACCTGTCATATTGGGGTGCATAACGACGGTGGGTTCTCTCTTGGGGCTTATATTTACCCGTTCATCCTTGTTAAGGGATTTCGGAATTATGGCTTCGTTTGTGATGGTAGGCACGACCCTGTTCGCTTTGTTTTTCCTTCCCCAGTTCTTTACAAATAAGGAGAGCAAAAAGAACGAAAAACTGTTCGGGTTGATCGAGAAGGTGACCACTTATCCTTACAGCGGCAAGAAATGGCTTGTGGCGCTTGTGGTCCTTATTTTTGCGGCAAGCCTGATTCTCACCAAAGGACAGGCGAAGTTTGACACGAACCTTGTTAATCTCGGATACAATGAGCCAAAGGTGACTTTGGCTGACAGTCTGTACACTCAAAAGATTTCAGGAGGGTATCAGACCGAATTCTATGCGGTATTTTCGAAGGACTTGGACTCCGCCCTTATATTCAACGGACAGATGCAGCACGAGTGCTTTAATCTTGAGGATAATCTGAATATAGCGGGCTTCTCAAACTCATCCGATATACTTCTCCCCCGTCAGG